>NZ_JBAIYR010000129.1:0-5611 GCF_036763145.1 Desulfovibrio sp. 1188_IL3213
CCTCCGGGCGGAATTCGCCGGGCGCGGTTGCGGCCGTGCCAGCATGACATTTTTAGAACCCATATATCACTTAAGGAACAGGGCGCATCACTGCGCCGAGGAGTCGCCATGAGCACTGTGAAAACCATTGCGGGCCAACTGGACGCCAAGGGCCTCAAGGTGGCCGTTGTGGCTACCCGCTTTAACGACTTTATTGTCGACCGCCTGGTGGGCGGCGCGCTCGACTACCTGGAGCGTCACGGCCTGGATATGGAAAACGTGACGGTGGTGCGCATCCCCGGCGCTTTCGAGATGCCCCTTGTCTGCCAGAAGCTGGCCGCTTCCGGCAAGTATGACGGCATTCTGGCCCTGGGCGCCGTCATTCGCGGCGGAACCCCCCATTTTGACTATGTGTGCGCCGAAGCCAGCAAAGGCATTGCCCATGCCATGCTGCAGCACAACATGCCCGTTGGTTTTGGCCTGCTGACCTGCGACAATATCGAGCAGGCCATTGAGCGCGCAGGTTCCAAGGCCGGCAACAAGGGCGTGGAAGCCGCTGCCGCCATGCTGGAAACCATCCGCGTCATGGAGCAGTTGTAAACTCATGGCTAAAGGCAAAAATGCCACCAGGCGCGGTGAGCGTGAGATGGCTTTTCAGGTTCTGTACGGTCTCTCTTTTACGCCGGCCCGCTCCCTTGAAGAGTTGCGCCGCAGCTTTCGCATGTCGCCGGACAATCTGGCGCGCAGTGAGGAAAGCGGCGTTCCTGTGCAAGCCTGCGGCTTTTCCTGGGAACTCGTGGAAGGGGTGTGGAGCAACAGCGCCGCTCTGGACGAGACCATCAGCCGTTTTTCGCACAACTGGCGCGTGGACCGCATGGGCCGGGTTGAGCTGACCCTGCTGCGGCTGGCTGCGTATGAGCTTGTTTTTCGCAATGATGTGCCGCCCAAGGTGGCTATCAATGAAGCCCTGGAGCTGAGCCGCCAGTTTGGCGAAGGCAATGCCAAGAACTTCATCAACGGCATTCTCGACGCTGTTGCCAAGGCTCTGGAAAACGGCGAGCTGCAACGCTGCGCCGCATCCTCCAATCCTTCTATCTGAACCGGTATGCCCCATGACGCAAGAACGTTACAATCCGCAAGCAATTGAAGAAAAATGGCAGTCCCGCTGGCAGGCAGAAAACGCCTTTGCCTGCAGCCACGAAAGCAACAAGCCCAAATATTATGTGCTCGAAATGTTCCCCTACCCTTCGGGCAACATACACATGGGCCATGTGCGCAACTACTCCATAGGCGACGTGGTGGCGCGCAGCAAACGCATGCAGGGTTATAACGTGCTGCATCCCATGGGTTGGGACGCCTTCGGCCTGCCTGCGGAAAACGCGGCCATCAAAAACAATACCCATCCCGCGGAGTGGACGTATGCCAACATCCGCACCATGCGCGCGCAACTGAAGCGCCTGGGGTATTCCTATGACTGGTCGCGTGAAATCGCCACCTGCCGCCCCGAATATTACCAGTGGGAGCAGATGTTCTTTCTGCGCCTGCTGAAAAAAGGGCTCGTCTACCGCAAAAAGGCCCCGCAGAACTGGTGCCCCTCCTGCCACACGGTGCTTGCCAATGAACAGGTCATTGACGGCCTGTGCTGGCGCTGCGACAGCCGCGTTGTGCAAAAGGACCTCACCCAGTGGTTTCTCAAGATCACGGCCTACGGCGACGAACTGCTGCGCGACCTCGGCACGCTTGAGGGCGGCTGGCCCGAGCGCGTCATCGCCATGCAGCGCAACTGGATAGGCAGATCCACCGGCGCATCCATCACCTTTGGTCTGGAAAAAAACGTGGAAGGCGTAAAAGGCATTGATGTCTTTACCACCAGACCCGACACGGTCTTCGGCGTTACCTTCATGACCCTGGCCCCGGAGCATCCTCTGGTGGAACACCTCATCCAGGGCTACGAAAAAGCCGATGAGGTCAGGGCCTTTGTGGAGCGCATCCGCAACATGGACCGCCTGGACCGCCAGTCTGACCTGCTGGAAAAAGAAGGCATCTTCACCGGTGCGTACGCGCTCCATCCCTTTACGGGTCAGCGCGTTCCCCTGTGGCTCGGCAATTTTGTTCTGGCCGACTACGGCACGGGCGCGGTTATGGGCGTTCCCGCTCACGACCAGCGCGACTTTGAATTTGCACGTAAATACGACCTGCCCGTGCAGGTGGTCATCTGCCCCGAAGGGCAGGAACTTGCGCCTGAAGCCATGACCGAGGCATATACCGGCCAGGGCGTCATGGTCCATTCCGGCCAGTTTGACGGCATGCCCAACGAAGACGGCAAAAAAGCCGTGGCCCAGAGCCTTGAAAAAGACGGCAAGGGCAAAGCCACTACCCAGTTCCGCCTGCGCGACTGGAACATCTCGCGCCAGCGCTATTGGGGCGCGCCTATCCCCGTAATTTATTGCGACAAGTGCGGTGCTGTGCCGGAAAAGGAAGAAAACCTGCCCGTGCTGCTGCCGCTGGATGTAAAAACCCGCAGCGACGGTCGGTCCCCGCTGGCCGATACGCCCTCTTTCGCCCAGTGCGCCTGCCCCCAGTGTGGCGGCCCGGCCCGGCGCGAAACAGATACTATGGACACGTTTGTGGAGTCCTCATGGTACTTCGCGCGCTTTGCCAGCGCCCGTGACGCCGAAACGCCCTTTGCTATGGACGCGGTGAAGTACTGGCTGCCTGTTGACCAGTACATCGGCGGCGTGGAGCATGCCATTCTGCACCTGCTCTATTCCCGCTTTTTCACCAAGGTGCTGCGCGACATGGGATTCTTCCCGCCCGAGCTTTCCGAGCCTTTCAGCAACCTGCTCACCCAGGGCATGGTGCTCAAAGACGGCGGCAAGATGTCAAAATCCAAGGGCAACGTGGTTGACCCCACAGCAATGATCAAAAAATACGGCGCAGACACCGTGCGCCTTTTCTGCCTGTTTGCCGCCCCTGCCGAGCGGGACTTCGACTGGTCTGACTCGGGCATTGAAGGAGCTTCGCGCTTCATCAACCGCGTGTGGCGGCTTTTTGTAGAAGAACAGGACCGCCTGCTGCCGCTTAAAGCCTGCACGTCCACTGCCCAGGATGCCCAAAGTCCCGAAGCGCGAGACCTGCGCCGC
Organism: Desulfovibrio sp. 1188_IL3213; assembly: GCF_036763145.1. NCBI lineage: Bacteria > Pseudomonadati > Thermodesulfobacteriota > Desulfovibrionia > Desulfovibrionales > Desulfovibrionaceae > Desulfovibrio > Desulfovibrio sp. 1188_IL3213. The sequence goes on from NZ_JBAIYR010000129.1 coordinate 3,123, forward strand.
CGTGAACACCTGGCCGTCAAAAAGGCCGGAGAAGACATGGGCGACCGCTTCCAGTTCAACACGGCCATTGCCGCTGTGATGGAACTGGTCAACACCATGTACATTGCACGTGAAAAAATGGGGTCGACCGAGGGCGACAGGCGGGTGTTCTCTTCTGCCACGGCCACGGTCATCACCCTGCTTTCTCCCATAATTCCACACGTCTGCGAAGAATTGTGGAGCCGCCTCGGCCATGCTGCATCCCTGTCCGACGAGCCTTGGCCCCAGTGGGATAAGGACGCCACGGCCCAGGATACGGTCACCGTGGCTCTTCAGGTCAACGGCAAGCTGCGCGGTACGGTGGCGATTCCCGCCGGGGCCGACAAGGCCGCTATGGAAGAGGCAGCCCTGGCAGACAGTTCGGTGCAGCGCCACACGGCCGGGCTTACCATCCGTAAAGTGGTGGTGGTTCCGGGCAAGCTGGTCAACATCGTCGCCAACTAGGGCGTTTTAACTTTGAAAAAATGTAAATGCTCTAACGCTGCGCGAAAGTGCAGCGCGCCACAACGTGGCATGGATTCAGCCGGAAATCGCATTTTTTGCTGAATGAACACATTGAAATAATTTATATTTTAACATTAATCTGCTCTAGAGCAGTTTTATTTTGAGATCGCTCTGACGGCGGCGCAAAAGCCCCTTTTCGAGGGCGCAGCCACGCCGACGGCATGCAGAACAAGCCTGCCGACGGCCGCCGATCATGGGCCGGGAATATGATGGGGAAGGGGAGGACGCAAAGGACTCCCCTTCCCCATAACTCTTCCCCCCATAAACTTTTACCGCTATGATGGGATCATGAGCACCACTCGTCCCGGTTTTTCCTTTCTTGTCTGCCCCGACGGGCAACTGCTGCGCGACCGCCTCGCCCGCCAGCTGGAGGCGTTTCCTCCGTCTGCCGCTGGCGGTCTCATGCCGCAGAACGCTCCCGCGCAATGGGAGCGCCATGTCTATTGGGGCGACGAGGAACCGCCACAGAGATTCTGGGAACACCTGACCCTGCAGGGTCTTTTTGGCGCGCCCCGCGCCCTGATTGTCCGTCAGGCCAATCTGTGGCCCGCCGCCGTGTGGAAAAAAATTTCCCATGCCCTGGCCCGCCCCTCTGACCAGTGCTGGCCCTTTTTTTGCCTTGAAGTAAACTGGGAACGCGGCCAGCCCAAAGTTCCCGCCCACCTGGGCAAGCTGCCCTGCATGGCCTTTGCCGACAAGAAAGGCTGGATCTGGCGGCAAGAGGGACTTGGCGAACGCACTCTGCGAAAACACGTGCTGCAGCGCAGCCAGGCTCTGGGGCTGCCCTTTGCCCCGGATGCCCTGGAACAGTTCTGCGCTTCCGTGCCGCCCGACGCCCTGGCCGTTGAAAACGAGCTGGAAAAACTGATGCTGCTGCGCCGTGCCCTGGCAGACAGCACGGCGGAAGGGAAAAACGGCGACGCCGTCAATCCGGCAATGCTCTCCACCGCCTCCTGGAGTCCGGAATGCGACGTTTTCGCCTGCATCCGCCAGATGCAGGCGGGCAATCTGTCCGCCGTGTGGAAAGAGCTTGCGCGCAACAAGGACGGCGACAGCCTGCTTTTTTCCCTGCTGGCCCTGCTGGCCCGCGAATTGCGCCTTTTGTGGCAGTGCCAGGCCGGAGAAAACCCGCGTATGCGCCCGCAGGATGCCTCTGCCAAAAAACAGCTTGCCCGGCGTCTCGGCCCCGCAGGCATCGCCCAGGGCATGTCCCTGATAGTAGACGCCGAGCTTCAGGTCAAAAGCGGTCGCCGCAGCCCCGACCAGAGCCTGGACTTTCTGGCCGCCCGCATGACCAGCCTTTTCGCCCAGGCGCAAGGCCGCGCCTAGAGCAATTTCACTTTGAAATTGCTCTGGCGGCTGCGTGAGCAGGCGTTCGCTACGGAGGCGTAAGCGCAGTTTATCTGCGCGGTTAAACGCCGAAGTGAGCGTGCCTTAAACTTTGCGAATGTATATTCTCAAAGTTAATCTGCTCTAGTGGCGCGTCCGGAACTGGCCTTGCCGCTTGTTTTTTCGCCCCTGAAGCGATAATTTCCCTGTAGTCATCCCCCTGCCCTCTTGCATAACCTTCAAGACTGCTTACCTTATGGCAACAACGTCAGGTTCCACACCATCGCATACAGGCCACCGGGCCAGACTGCGTGAACGCTTCGAGCGCGACCCCGCCGGGATGGCGGAGTATGAGTTTCTGGAACTCCTGTTGGGGTACAGTCTCACACGCAAGGATACCAAGCCCCTGGCCAAGGAACTGTTGCGCCGCTTCGGCGGCATTCGAGGCGTCATGAACGCCAGGCCTGATGAACTGCTGGCCGTACCCGGCTTTGGACCGGGGCTCATGACCTTTTTCACGGTTCTGCGCGAAACCTTTAGCCGCTATACGGACTCGGCCGTGCGCAAGCGCGAGGTTCTGGCCACGCCGCAGGCGGTGGCCCGTATGGCACAGAGCC
>NZ_JBAIYR010000130.1:0-5608 GCF_036763145.1 Desulfovibrio sp. 1188_IL3213
ATGTTCGGCTCGGCGTCCACACGTTCGCTCATGTTGCGGGCAAAAGCCTCGCGGTCTACGGCAAGAGCCTTGCCCGCAGGCACACGGCAAGCATCGGCAGCTTCCATAAACTGACTGCCCAGAGCGCGCATTTCGGCCTTGAGCAGCCCCACGCCCGAAGTTGGCTCGTCCGAACGCAGGGAGTTGGAGCACACAAGCTCCGCCAGATGGTCGCTGACGTGGGCTGGCGAACGGAACAGGGGTTTTTGCTCGAAAAGCTCCACCGCATGTCCGGAGCGGGCCAGACGCAAAGCGCATTCGCAACCGGCAAGGCCGCCGCCCACCACGGCTATGGACAATTTTTGCATATATTCTCCTCTGCGGGCAGATTGTAAGAAAAAAAGGCTTCTGGCAAGCATGAGAGCAATAATCAATAACACGTTATTTTTTATATCGAAATTCATATTCACAAGTTCGCCACGGTACGGCTGCCTTTTTTGCATGCCCCGGGCGCTCTTCCCATCGTCATTTAAAATGCGTATTGTCGAGGGGTTATTCTAACACGGGTAAATGCATGGTCAAGTCGTCCAAAACCCTCATAGCTATCGTTGTTCTTACGGCGCTTTTCACCGCGCTGCTCATAGTGGTGCGCGAGTACACCGTGGAAACAACGCGCCACCTCTCGCAGGACCTCACCACCCGCCTTGCTGAAGTAAGCCTGCGCGTTGCCGATGACTTTGAACACAGCATTGAAAACAAGCTCAATGAATTACAGGAGATTACCAGCTTTCTTGCTCAGGAAGACTGCCTGCCCCGCAAGGACTGCGTGCTGCACTATGCGCCGCTGTTACGTGCCGCCGGTCTGAAAAGATTTGCCATCATCAGCCCGGATGGTCAGGGCTTTTGCTCCATGACGGGCCTTTCCATTGATATTGAGCAAAGCAGCAAAAAAAGCCTTTTTGAGCGTGCCCTTACTGGAACAGCCAATATCGCCGCCGTGCCGGACGGCAAAGGCAGCAAGCTTGCCGTGGCGCTGCCCATACAACGCGATGGGAAAATTGTGGCTGTGCTGATTGGCGAGCTTGAAGACGGGCCGATGAAAAAAAGCCTGTTTACCAGAGCGTTTAACGACAAAGTCTGTAATATGGTCTTTGACGGCAACGGCCGCATGCTGTTTTCGGCCGCGCCGCCGGGCAGCCTTGACAGGCTGTTTCCTCAGATGGCTGAAAAAGGGCTGCCCGCCTCACTGCATGAACACCTTCAGCCCATTTTTTCCGCCACCGCGCCCAGAACAGACAGCCTGGTAAGGGACAACCAGCACGCCTACTACGTTACCCACGTGCCGCTGCCACAGTACGGCTGGCAGGTGGTCTCGCTGCTTCCGGAAGAAGTGGTCAATGATCTGGTGGACAGGCAAAACGACATTACCACCACCCTGGCCTGGCGGCTTTCCATCCTGGCCGGGCTGCTGCTGATCCTCATCATCGGTGTCATGCAAAGCTATCACCGTACCATCCACCATCAGCAGGAAGACTACCGCTCCATCATCGCAAGCATATCCGGCGGCGTTATCAAGTTCGGCGGGCTGCACGGCAAATTCCAGTTCATCAGTCCCAATTTTCTCAGAATGCTCGGCTATCGCAAGGACGAGTTTGACCAGCGCTTCGGCAATGACTTCGCCCTGTCCATTTTTGAGGCTGACCGGGAAACCACCCTCCGCACCATGCAGCAGCAACTGGAAGAGGGAATTCCCATTGATGTGGAATACCGCACCAGCGCCAAAAACGGCTCCCTTATCTGGCTGTACCATAAAGGGTCACCGGTTCAGGCCGGGCCAGGCCAGACGTATATCCAGAGCATTGTCTTTGATATTACCCACAACAAAGAAGCCGCACAGGCCAAACGCATTTCAGACGAGCGCTATCAGTTCATTCTGGAGCAGCACGACATCATTATCTTTGAGCAGAACCTCATTACCGGCAACTTTTCCTGTTCCGCAAAATGGATGCAGACCTTCGGTCATGTGTTCAACATTCTTGAGCCGGATCCCGAACAGGGGAAAATTCCCGTGCATGCAGACGACCAGGAATTGCTTGAAGATTTTCAAAAGCGCGTCCACAAGGACATGTATGAGCATAAAAAACAGGTTGAGCTGCGCCTGCGCGACACCAGCGGCCTGTACCACTGGTACCGCATTGAAGCCTCAAGCCTCCTCAGCGCCCAGGGAAAACCCATATATTTCATCGGCATCATCACTGATATCGACCGGCAAAAAACTCTTGAACTGCGTCTGCGCACCCAGGCCACGCGCGACAGCGCCACGGGCATGTTCAACAAGCGCGCCACGGAGCAGGCCATTTCGCGCTTTTTGAGTTTGCACAACGGCTCAAACATCGGCGTCTATGCCATGTTCATGATAGATTTTGACAACTTCAAAAGCATCAATGACAGGTTTGGCCACACCGTGGGCGACAAGGCCATCTATCAGATGGCCCAGATCATCCGCCGCAATTTCCGCAGCAGTGATATTGTGGGCCGTGTGGGCGGCGATGAGTTTCTTGTTTTCTGCACCGAAACCATGCCGCTTTCAAAAATACATGAAAGAGCCGCGACCCTGGTCAGGCAGTTGCGCCTTCAGTGCGGCCAGGGCGAAGACGACCAGCCCCTTACCGCCAGCGTGGGCGTCTCCTGTCACCCCACTGACGGACACGATTTTCTTGAACTGTACCAGCATGCCGACATGGCTACCTATGAAGCCAAAAGACGGGGCCGCAACCAGTGCGTTTTTTATGCGGAACTGACCGCTGGCGAACAACAAAGCGCGCGCGACACCCTTTTCCCCGACGAGCAGTGATGCCGCACAGATGCCCGCATGCCAAAAAGCATGCCGACAGGTGTATTCCATCAGAAAAGCCCGCGAAACGCGGGCTTTTCTGATGGAATACCGACAGCCAGAATCTTTTGCGCAGGACTTGCCCTACAGGCGTTCCACCACTTTATCGCCCATGGCTGCGCAACCGAGCAGTTCCTTGCCGGGTTCCATAATGTCGGCAGTGCGAAAACCGTCGGCCAGGGCCTTGCGCACGGCCTTTTCAATGTGGTCTGCCTCTTCGGCCATATCAAACCCCAGACGCAGCATCATGGCGGCCGAAAGAATGGTCGCCAGGGGATTAGCCACATCATGGCCCGCGATATCCGGGGCGGAGCCGTGTATCGGCTCAAACAGGCCCGGCCCGTCAGCCCCGGTGGAGGCGGAAGGCAGCATGCCCAGAGAGCCGGTGATGACCGAAGCCTCGTCCGACAGGATGTCGCCAAAGATATTGCCTGTCAGGATCACATCAAACTGCGAGGGGTCGCGCACAAGCTGCATGGCGGCATTGTCCACATACATGTGGCTCAATTCCACATCGCTGTATTCCCGGTGGACTTCCACGACCACTTCTTTCCACAGACGCGAGCATTCCAGCACATTGCTCTTCTCCACCGAACACACCTTGCGTCTGCGCTTACGCGCCGTTTCAAAGGCAACCCTGGCGATGCGGCGGATTTCTTCCTCATTATACAGCATGGTATTGTAGCCGGTGCGCAGGCCACCGCGCATTTCAATGCCGCGCGGCTCACCGAAGTATACGTCCCCCGTCAGTTCGCGCACCACCACAAGGTCAAGCCCTCTGGCCGCGATGTCGGCCCGCAACAGGCAGGCTCCCGCAAGCTCGGGGAAAAGTATGGCCGGGCGCAGGTTGGCAAACAGGCCGAGTTCTTTGCGGATGCGCAGCAGGCCCTTTTCAGGCCGCAGTTCCTGACTCATGCCATCCCATTTGGGACCGCCCACCGCGCCCAGATACACGGCATCGGCATTGCGGCAGAGCCGTACAGTTGCCTCCGGCAAGGGATCGCCCGCAGCGTCAATGGCCGCGCCGCCGATCAGGGCAGTCTCGAAAACAAAGCTGTGGCCGAATTTTTCAGCCGTGGCCTCCAGCACCTTGACGCCCTGGGCTACTATTTCCGGGCCGATACCGTCGCCGGGCAACAGGCAGATAGTCTTTTTCATGAAACATCCTTGAATATATTTGATCATCTTCGGGAACGCCCTGCCTTTCGCACGGCTCCTTCCCCGATTCAGGCTCTTTCTCGCCCCGGCGGGCCTGCCCCGCACGGATTGCGCCTGTGAGAAAAATACCTTCTCAAAGCACTGCGGCGTTCGCCATGAACTGACCAGTGCAGGCAAGCCGCGCGTGCGTCCTCGTGGCGGACATCTGCCCGCGCAGCAGCCAGGGCAGTCTTGCGGCGCATCTGCTCCGGCCCTGCCCAACATTTGCAAAACCTCTGCCCCCACGCTTCACCATACAGACACAGCGCGGCCCTGTCTTCGGGACGAGCTTTTTACCAGCCCTCGGCCCCGCTCTGTGGCGCTGGTCCTGCGGCAATACGCGCGAAAGGCAGGAAAGCGCCGCGCCTCTAAGCCAGCCTTTCCTTCACGTAACCCACCAGTCCCCCCTTGGCGAGAATGGCGGCCATGGACGCGGGCAAAGGCGGGCAGGTCCAGCGGGTTGAGCAGCAGCCGGGCGTAGGCCATGACGTCCTTGACGTGGGCTGCCTCGGTATAGCGCAGGCCGCCGTATTTGCGAAAACCTATACCGGCCTGGTTGAGCGCCATCTCAAGATTGTAGGAATGGAAACCCGCGCGAAAGAGCACCGCGATTTCGTGGGGCATGTGATCGCGCAGCAGTTCTTCAATGCGGCGCACCACAAGGCGCGCCTGGCTGGCATCGCTGAGGGGGGTTACCAGCCGTACCTGTTCGCCCCCTTCCTTGCGGGTAAACAGTTTTTTGCGGAACGATTCCGCCGCATGGGCCAACAGGCTGTTGGCGACCTCCAGCACGGGCTTGGTGGAGCGGTAGTTTTCCTCCAGGCGGATGAGGCGCGCACCGGGAAAAAGCTTGGGAAAATCCAGGATATTGCGCACATTGGCCCCGCGAAAGGCGTAAATGGACTGCGCCTCGTCGCCCACGGCCATCACGTTGCCGGGAGGCGCGTTTTCCGGCCCGGCCAGCAGACGCACAATTCGGGCCTGCACCAGGTTGGTGTCCTGATATTCGTCCACAAGAATATGGCTGAAGCGCTGGCGCAGGTCGGCTGCTGCGGCCTCATTCTGCCGCAGCAGGGCCTCAAGCTCGAAGAGCAGGTCGTCATAGTCCATGAGGCCTTTTTCGCGCCGGTAGGTATTGTACGCCTCGCCCAGCCTGGTCAGGCTTTCGGCGTGGGGCAGCAGGTGAAAGGCGTCGCGCCGGAGCACTTCGTCCAGCGGCAGTTCCTTGTTGCGGGCCTTGCTGAGCAGCCCCACCACTGTCTGGGTTTTGGGAAAGGACTTGTCGCCCTTGCCAAGCTTCAGGTCGTCGCGGCAGTGTTTGACGGCAGCGGTAATGTCTGCCGCATCCATCACCGTGAAGGGACGGTCGGTCAGCCATGCGGGCTTCCAGCGGCGCAGCACGCTGAAGGCAAAGGCGTGAAACGTGCCGCCCTGCACGCCGGAAAGGCCGTGGTTCAGCAGCATGCCCGCGCGGTGCAGCCTTTCCTGCGCAGCCTTGCGGGGAAAGGTGAGCAGCAGCATGGATCCGGGTGGGACGCC
>NZ_JBAIYR010000131.1:0-5569 GCF_036763145.1 Desulfovibrio sp. 1188_IL3213
TATGAATCAAGAAGTATCGGCATAGCCCCATGCCGTCACGGGCATTGCAGCGCGGGATCGCCACTTAGCGTCCCGCTCGCAAAGCACGCGCCAGCTTCAAGACAGCGCCAGACCTGACACCACATGGCAGCTACAAAATGTGCGAAAAATTCTGGACACTACCTGCAAGCGCAATTTATTTGCGTGGTTAAGCATCGAAGCGAGCGTGTCTTAAGCTTTGAGAATGTACATTCTCAAAGTTAATTTGCTCTAGACTGTGTCGTCACGAGATGAATTTCCTTGGTATATCAAGGAGAACGAGCCTTTTATGCAGGGAGTGTACTCTTATGGTACTCGACCGGAATAAAAGGCGAAGTTCCACGTAGAGATATCGGGAAAGGCGCTCGTGGCGACACTGTCTAAGGCGGGCTTTCCTTTTTCCCACTGCCCCTGGCGAAAGATCGCCGCGCTGTATGTCGCATGAAACAGGTGGGACCGCCCTGTACATATGGCATGGGGGGCGACAAGCCGGCGGCCTTGGCGGAGCGCACGGCCGCAAAAACACAAAAACCGCAACGGGGATTCCGTTGCGGTTTTTGTGGGCCGGACACCCGGCAACTTCTGCTGCCGCTGCTTCCTTTCGGACCTGACGGAGTTGGCAGTGCTGCCGCCGTCCGGCTTGGCAAATGCTTTACTTGGAAAGGGGGCGGCTGTCAATGCCCCACGGCTTGCGCCATCCGTCCGGTCTTGGCGGTCAGCAGGCCGGGTATGGCCGTGGCGTTGCTCATGAGCCGCTCCAGCATGCTGTCGCTCAGGCCGCCTTTTTCCTGAAGCCTGCGTTTTTCATCCAGTGGATCATACAGCGGCCAATCCGTGCCAAAAAGTATTCGGTCGGCGGGATAGGCGGTCAGCAGGGTTTTTACAAGCATGGGCGTGGCAAAAGGCGTGGTGCTTGAGCTGTCAAACCACAGGTTGGGGCGTTCCTTGCCCGTAAGAGCCTTGAGTGCATGAGCCCACATGCGGTAGCCGCCAAAGTGGGCGGCGATAACCTGAAGGCGCGGAAAGGCGTCCACAATGGCTGCCAGCTTGTACGGGCAGGAGGGATTTTTTTCAGGGGAGGTTTTGTCCCCGATGTGCATTTCAAAAACAAAGCGTCCTTGCGCAGCCTCAAAAATGGGTAAAAGACGCGGATCGTTGAGCCAGAAGCCCTGAAAGTCCGGGTGCAGCTTGATGCCTCGTATACCCGCGGCTTCGAGACGGTCAAGCTCTGCCTCCCACTGGGCGTAGCCGGGGTGAACCGTGCCGAAGGCGATCACATTGTCCGGATGCGCCCGCTGCAGGCTGATGGCGTAGTTGTTGGCCGGAATGACCTGCGCGGGGGCTGTGGCCGCGCACAAGACCACGCACATGTCGATGCCGGCCCTGCGCTCATTTTCCAGCAGGTTGGTGATAGTGCCGTTGCCCGCACAGGCAACGCTGTAATGCTCGTTGAGGTGCTCCACTGCCTTGTGCGCTATTTTGGGGTGAAAGGCGTGGGTATGGATGTCGATACGCATGGCTAGACGCTGCTCACCCCGTTGACAACGTTGACAGGCGTGCCAGCCTGCCAGCGGCGGATATTTTCGGCCGTAAGATCAATGATATTCTGCCTTGCCCTGGTAGTGGCCCAGGCAATGTGCGGGGTGATAAGCGTGTTGGGAGCGGAAAGCAGGGGATTATCGGCACTTGGCGGTTCTTCGGAAAGCACGTCTGTGCCGAGGCCGCCCAATTGGCCGCTTTCAAGGGCAGCCGCCACAGCAGCCTCATCAACCAGCGGGCCACGGGAGGTATTGAGCAGAATGGCGCCCCTGCGCATGTTGGACAGGGTTTTGGCGTTGATGATGTGCTGCGTGTCCTTGGTCAGGGGGCAGTGCAACGAGATGACGTCCGAAGCGCAGATAAGGTGTTCCAGCGCGGCAAAGGCGAAGGGGCTGTAAGTGGGCGGATTTTTTGGGGTACGGCACTGGGCAAGAACATTCATGCCGAAGGCGTGCGCCAGTTCACCCATGCGGCGCCCAATGGAGCCAAAGCCGATAAGGCCCATGGTCATGCCCTCAAGGCAGACCGGAGGGATTTTCCAGTAGCACCACTGTTTTGATTTTTGCCAGTCGCCATTTTTAACACTGCGGGTGTGCAGGCTGGTGTGGCGGCACAGCTCAAGCAGCATGGCCATGGCATGCTGGGCCACATCGCTTACGCCATAGGCCACCACATTGCATACAGGTATGCCCCGCCGGGCCAATGCTTCGGTGTCAATGATATTATAGCCGGTTGCCAGCACCCCCACCATGCGGACGCTTTCAAGAGCGGGCAGGTCTTCCTTGCGAAGGGGCGTTTTATTGGTCAGCAGCACATCCGCGCCTTTGACGCGCTCGGCCAGCTGATCCTTGCTGGTTTCGTCATATATGGTCACATCGCCCAAAGCAGTGACAGGTCCCCAATCCACATCGCCGGGGTTGAGCACCCCGCCGTCCAGAATGACAATCTTCATGGGAATATCCTCGCTTATGCGCAGTGTAGCCTGTGCTTCTGGCCTTCGCAAGACCCTGTGTCAGGTGCGGCAACAACGTATGGAGGCAGAAAAAACCTACGGTTGCGGGGGAAAGCGCCTTCGCCGCGGCAAGGTGCGCCTGGCCGATGTAAACTTCAGGCACGGCGGCATTGTATCTTTAAAAACACCCATTCTCAACATGTGCCTGCGCTTCCTGCTGTTTGCAAGAGCGAAAGTGCAGGGCGAAACCGCACCAGCCGCAAGCGCTGCGGCAACGGCTCAGGCACAGGTGTGCTCCGGCGGGGCAGCCTGCCGGGCGGCCAAGGCGGTTTAGAGCAATTTCACTTTGAAATTGCTCTGGCGACTGCGCGAGCAGACGCCCGCCGCGAAGGCGTAAGCGCAGCTTCAGCCGTTACGACAAAGGAAGTTACGGATGAAGACAGCAGAGCTATTTATTTGCGCTGTTAAACGCCGAAGCGAGCGTGTCTTAAACTTTGAGAATGTACATTTTCAAAGCTAATCTGCTCTAGCAAGGATGCCTGCAAAAAGGGGATAAAAAAAGGCCACCCTTGCGGGTGGCCTTGCATTCGTCGCACAGACCGAGGTCTAGTGGCCGATAACGCGGAAGTCGTCGCGGCGGTTCTTGGCCCAAGCGGCTTCGTTGTTACCCTGCACGGCGGGATTTTCCTTGCCGTAGCTGATCATTTCAAGCTGGTTGGGGTTCACGCCCATCATGACCAGGTACTCATACGCAGCGCGGGCGCGGCGCTCGCCAAGGGCGAGGTTGTATTCCTGGGTGCCGCGATCGTCGCAGTTGCCTTCGATGCGAACGCGGATGGCGGGGTACTGCTTCAGAAGGTCGCCCTTCTGCTTCAGCATTTCTTTGTACTGGTTTTCAATGTTGAATTTGTCAAAGGCGAAGTACACGCGGCCATCAGTGATCTGCTGGACGGCAGCGCGCATTTCAGGGGTCATGCCATCATCATAGCCAGGTTCGCCGGTGGTTTTCTTTGCGCAACCAAAACCGGCAGCCAGAGCCATGACCAAAGCGAGAATAAGAGCGTAGCGTTTCATTGTGTCCTCCTGAACAGCTCATTCTCCAAGAAATTAATACCTTTCCTTTCTGCACACATAAGGGCGCATTGCCCTTGCATAACAGATGGTATCCGCACCGTAATTTTTGTCAAGGAGTGTGCGGGGGGTTAGGCGCACTTTCGTAAAATATTTTTTACCCGGCTGGCTCGAAAAAAACGGCAAACCGGGTAAAAAATGTTTTTTCAAAATTCAATATGCTGAATTTATTATTTTTGTTGTCCGGGCATGCCCCAGCGGGGAAAAGAAGAGTCTCCGCCGCCTGTGGGCACTCTTTTGGCGTCGCCGCCATGCCGCGTGGTCAGGTAAATGCCGCGTCCGCCTCCGCGTGAGGAGGTGAAGGCGATAAAGTAGCTGTCCGCGCAGAAAGAGGGCTGTTCGTCGCTGCCGGGGCCAAAGCTGATCTGGCGTTCCGTGCCGGTCAGCATGTCCTGCACAAAAATGCGGTGGCCGTATTCCGTCATACGGCTGTAAACCACAAGCGTGCCGTCGGGCGACAGGTTGGCCTCGGAGTTGTACGTGCCGTTTTTGCTCACGCGGGTAATGGACCCGCTGCTCAGATCCTTGAGGAATATCTGCGGGCCGCCCAGGCGGGACGAGGTAAAGGCCATCTTGGTGCCGGTGCTGTCAAAGGTGGGCGACACATTGATGGAATCGTTCTGCTCAAGCACCCGTTCTTTCTGGAATACGTGGTTGAGCTGGAAGATGACGGGATACTTGCCGTTGGAAAGGGCCACAGCCACCTTGTTGTCAGGCATAAAGGCGGGGCCTATGACCACGTTGCCGGGAAAGCGGATGCGCTGCACCTTGCCGGTGGAGCGGTCCCACACGCCGAGGGCATGGGATTTGGGGTCTATCTGGGTGAAGACCACAAAGCGTCCGTCCGGTGACCATGCGGGCGACATGGCTTCGCCGGGCATGTTGGTGATCTGGCGCAGGTCACGCCCGGTGGGCTTGACCAGCCAGACGTTGGAGTCCATTTTGCCGTTCTTTTTGATAAAGGCGAGCGTGGAGCGGAAAAAGGCCCCGTTGCCCGTCAGGGCTTCAAGCAGGTCGGCGCAGAAGCGGTCAGCCACTTCGGGCAGGTCGCGGGCGTTGACCTTGGGGTATTCCTTGCCGAACAGCCGGCCGCCGGTATTGGTTTCAAAGGCGCGGATCTGCACGGGGCGCGTGCCGCTGTCGCCTTCGGGCCAGAATGTGGTTACCACAATGTCGGAACCGGCAAGCTGAAAGCGCTTGAAGTCCAGGCTGGGCGGTTCATAACCGGCCAGCACCACGCCGCCGAGCACAGCCTTGGGGTCCGTCAGGCGCATGAAAGGAAGGAAGCCCAGGTTTTCCTGAACAATTTTTTGCAGGTCAGCGCCCATGCCCGTGGCTTGCACCTGCGGGCCTTTGAGAGGAGCGGCCAGGGCCAGATTGACGATGTTCTGGCCCGGACCGTAGATATCCACGCGCATGGCGGCCTGTGCTCCGCTTCCCAGAGCCAGCCAAAGCCCCAGGGCCAGGAGAAGAAGCAGTTTTTTCATGGCGTCAGCAGTCCTTGTTGGGTCGGCACGCTAGCGGCGCACCAGTGTAAGAGTTATGTCCAGCGTTGTGCCGATATCTGCGGGTGGCGGCGGAATGCTGCCTGCCTTCTTGATACCCCGGCGCACGAACGAATCAAGATACTTGTCACCGCTTTTTTCAAGAAAAGCGAAATCCTGGATGGCTCCGGTAGAGGGGTCCACCGTCAGCCGTACAGTAGGATAATAGGTCCCGAGCGGCGTTTCAACCGGTATGATGATGGCGTTGGCAAGCTCCCGGCCCAGGTTGGAAAAATATTTGTTGTGCTTTTTTCCATAGCGGAACTGAGCCTTGCTGTCCGGCCCGTAGGTGAGCGGCCGGTCCGGCTGCGTGGCGGACTGCACCGCAGTGCTCGCCGGAGGGGGAGTTGCTGTCGCTTCCGTAACCGCTCCCTGTGCTGCGTTC
>NZ_JBAIYR010000132.1:0-5560 GCF_036763145.1 Desulfovibrio sp. 1188_IL3213
GGAGGCGGCAGAGCAGCGCCTTGCCCGCGAAGCAGAGCGCGCACGGGACAGAAAGCCCGGCCGGGGCAATGACCGTGACCAAAAGTCCGGCAAATTTCCCGTCCCCGGACGCCGTGCCTGACGCACAGGAGAACAGTCATGCCCAATATGCTTGAAGAAAGGCTCACCCGGCTGGAAGAGCTGACGTTTTTTCAGGAAGAACGCATCGGCAAGCTGGACGCCGCCCTCACGGCGCAGCAGACCCAGCTTGATGCCGTGGAAAGGGAACTGGCCGACGCCCGCCTTGTCATCCGCGCCCTGCGGGACAAGGTGGCCCAGCAGCCGGAAAACACACTGCCGCCCCACTTTATGCCGGAACGCTGGTAAGGCGGCAGGCAGGGATAACAACGAGCCGCCCCAGGGAACAACCATGATCAGAACAGCCGCGCCACAGGACGAAGCTGCCATTCGGCAATGCGCCCGCCGGGCCTATGAGGGGTATATCCCGCTCATGGGCCGTGAACCTGCCCCAATGGCCGCCGACTTTGCCGCACAGATAGCGGCCGGGCTGGCGTATGTCTATCTGGGAGAAAACGGCGCGGTGCAGGGCTATATCGTTTTCTACCCCCAAAACGGACACATGCTGCTGGAAAGCGTGGCAGTGCTGCCCGAAGCCGCGGACCGGGGCATCGGCAAGGCGCTCATCGCCTTTTGCGAAGCCGAGGCCCGGCGGCTGCGCCTCAACGCGGTGTGCCTGTACACCAATGAAAAGATGACCGCCAACCTCAGCATCTATCCCCGACTGGGCTATACGGAAACCGGCCGCCGCACCGAAGACGGCTTCAGGCGTGTCTTTTTTGAAAAGCGCCTGAGCTGACCAGCCCGGCTCTGCCATGAGACGGCCTGCCCGGCAGGCAGGTAGGCAGGCAGGCACACGCAAGGTCTCCAAGTACGGACTGATCCTGCGGCAAATGTCTGCCCGCACCGTCGCCGGAAACCGTATACAATATTGTTCCAATAAAAATCCCGCCCCTCGCAGAGGGACGGGATTTTTTAAAGTGTTGTTCGCAGCGGCCCAAAGCATCTCCACTTTGTGCCGTCTGATTTTGCCTTCCTGATTGTGCTTGCCTGCTTGTGCCTGTATGGCGGCAACGCACAATCCGGTCTTGTGACCCAGTGTTGCCCGCTGGCTTCCCTGCCCATTTCACGGCGGGGAAAGGCCGACAAACCGGGCGTTCCGTCGTCTGTCCGTTTGCTGCGGCCTAAAAAAGCCGCAGGCAAGCGCTCCAGGGCCTGTTAACACTTGAAATGCTCACCTACGGCAGGCAAAAGCCTGCCTGCTCGCATTTCGTGGCAAGGATTTTCCTGAAAATCCTTGCAGAGCTAACTCATTTCATTCGTAAACTGCTCTAGAAGCCGAAGCCTTCCGAGCTGGCCCCGGAAGAACCAAAACCGAAATCGTCGGGTACGGCGTTTTCTTCCACAGCTTCAGCCACAGCCTCGTCGCCGGAGGCGGCAAGAGCGGCGCCGGCGCCGCCGGCCATGACCATGCCCTTGAGGCCGTCCTTGATGGCGTCTTTAATATTCACAAGCAGGTCGTCATGGTTGATGGCAACCTTGCCCTGGAACTCGGCCACCTGACGGCGCAGGCCGCCCATATCGGCATTCATGGCCTTGATCTTGGCTTCCAGCTCATCCACTTTTTTGGACAGGGCCTCGGCGCGGGCCTGGGCAGGCTCAAGAACGCGCACTTGCTCTTCAAGAGCCGTGGCGGCAGCGGTTTGCGCGGCCAGGCTGTCATATGTTTCGCCAAGGTAATCAACCACATGGTCAACCATAGCCTTGGTATGGCCGTCCATGGCGGGCAGAGAAACATTATCGCCAAGCAGGCTTCTGCCGTTATTCACAAAAGCGTCCCAGGACTGCCCTTCTTTCCATTCCAGTTCCGCAAATTTTGGAAAGCAGCGGGCCAGCCATGTGGCGGCAAAAGGCCCCACAGCCTTGGCGCAGGTATCGCAGACGATGGTGCGCCCGGCCACAAAACCGGCAACTTCCTTCACGTCCACGCCTTCCTTGCCCACCACGAGGGCAAGCACGGACTCCACAGGAAAAACTTTGCGAGATGTATCGGACATGGCGGCCTCCTCCTCGGAGATCGTAATTTTATTCAAGAAAACTTTAATGCCAACAGTGCAGACTCTGTAAGCGCTCCCGGCAGCCAGCCGCCGGGAGCGCCGCGCCAACTAACTTCTGCCGTACATGCGGGCGTACAACAGGGCCGCCGTGCGGTAGACAAAATGCCCGAGCTTGGACCAGGGCAGATAGGCGAAGAGCATCCACACAAAAACCAGGTGCAGGTAATACACCAGGAATGCAGGCACAATGGCGTCCGCCAGGCGGAAGCACTGCGACAGCACACCGGTAACCGCCACCAGCCAGATGATGCCGAGCAGGTACCAGTCGTACCAGTTGGATCCCTGGAACTTGGGGTTCAGGCGCAGACGGCGCACCGTGAGAAAACCCAGGCCCAGCAGCAGCATGAGCGCGCCGATGTTGGCAAGAATTTTCACGGGGAAGGTCAGGGGCATGGGCGTTTCAAAATGGATGACGGGCATCACCTTGCCGCCCCAGTGGGCAAAAGCCACGATGGCGGTTACGCATGCCAGGATGACAAAGCTCCACACCAGCAGAAAGTGTCCGTACTTGCGGCTGGGGGTTTCTTTGCCCGTGGCGGGACCGTTTTCGCAATCGTCGAACTTGCGGTGCGTGATGACTTCATCCCACAGCACGTCCCACAAATGCCAGATCCAGCATTTTGTTTTGCCGATAACGGTGGTCTTGCCCTCGGGCTTGAAGAGCGCCCACAGCTTCATGACGCCACGCGCCAGAATGAAAAGCGCGCCAAAGAACGTCAGGATGAAGATGGGGTCAATGGTATAGTCGCCGTAGAACACCTGACCGAACACAATGCGCCCGTCGGCAGCGCGGGGGAACCACTGGCCGCCGTTGAACCCGGCGCGAATCCACCACACCACAAGCCATATCACGGCAGGGATGCCGAAGAGAATGGGCAGGCCCGAGGGCTTGCTCATCCACTTGCCCACCACGGTGGGTTCGGTCAGATCTTTATAAATTACGTTGCGCGCCGCGCCCATAAGGTCGGCGGGCTTGGCTCCGCGCGGGCAAAGGTCCGAGCAGTTGCCGCAGTTGTGGCAAAGCCACAGGTCAATATCTCCACGCAGTTTGTCTTTGAGGCCCCAGGAGGCCCACACCATTTCCTTGCGCGGATAGGGCGCATTGGCAGGAGACAGTGGGCATGCCACCGAGCATGTGGCGCACTGGTAACACTTCTTGAGGGACTCGCCCCCCGCCTCTTCCAGCGCCCTGACAAACTCCAGATCAGGTTTGATGGTAATTTGTGCCATTGCTGCCTTCCTCCTACATGCCCTTGAACGGGTTGGGGCCCATGGCCACGATGCGATCCACAAAGCCGTCAATGATGGCGGGAACCTTGTCGTATTCATCAATGGCTACTTCAAGCAGTTCCACACGCTCGGGTTCAACACCCAGACGGTTGAGCGTCTCGGCGATATTTTCCTTGCGCTTGGCGCAGATTTCCGAACCCTTCACAAAGTGGCACTGGTAGTCATCGCCATACTTGCAGCCCAGCAGCATCACGCCGTCATAGCCCTTGCTCATGGCGTCAGACACCCAGATGGCGTTGACCGAACCAAGGCAGCGCACAGGAATGATGCGGCAATAGGGGCTCCAGGGCTTGTGGCGCTCACCGGCCATATCAAGGGCAGGATAGGCGTCGTTTTCGCAGGCCAGGATGAGCACGCGGGGGCCCTCTTTCTTGAAGTCCTTGGGCACCTGCACTTCACGGATCATGGAGCCGATCTGGTCAATATTGTAGTTGGCAAAGGAGATGACACGCTCGGGACACGCGCCGAAACATGTGCCGCAACGGCGGCAGCGCGTGGGATTGAGCCGGGGCGTTCCCTTTTCGTCATCGTCCAGAGCGCCGAAGGGGCATTCTTCAGTACAGCGTTTGCACTGGGTGCAGCGCACCATATTGAACAGGGGGTAGGAAAGGTCACCTGAACGCGGGTGTACTGACACGCCGTGGCTGGCCGCCTCAATGCACTGCACGGCCTTGAGCACCGCGCCCTTGGCGTCTTCTTCGCAAGCGTCCATGGTCAGGGGCTGGCGCACGCAGCCCGCCGCGTACACGCCGGTGCGGCGCGTTTCGTAGGGGAAGCAGATGTAGTTTGAGTCGGCAAAGCCGTCAAACAGCTGCAAGTCCGGAAAGTCCGGCCCCTGGCGGTAGTCAAAGTGGATGGTCACGTCCTTTGCCGTGGTGGGCACAAGGCCCGTAGGCAGAACAACCATGTCCACATCAAGGTCAAAGTCCATGCCGAGCAGCGTGTTTTTGCACTCCACAACCATGTGGCCGCCCGCTTCACGGATGTCGGTCACATCGGCCTTTGTCATCATGACGCCCAGACGTTCCTGCATTTTCTTGTAGAAACGCTCAAGAATGCCGGGAACCGTCATATCCTTATAAAGGATGAATGCCTGGCAGGCGTCGTTGGTCTTCTCGCAGACCGTATTGGCAAGGCGCAGCATGCCCACGCTGTTAACGGCATTGGAGTAAGACAGATGCCGGAGGCTTTCGAGGTCTTCTTTCACAAAAACCTCTTCGCCTTCCTCAGCCTCGGGGGCAGCGGCCGCCGCGGGCTTTTCATCACCGGCAGGGGCGCTTTCTTCAGCGGCCTTGGCCACGGCCTGTTCGGCCATGGTGGTATCAAGCACAAAAGCGATACGGTTGGCCTTCACCTGGTCTGCCACCAGCATTTTACCGAAAGTGGCGGCGTCCACCACCATAGGGCTTTTGCCAAGACCCATGGGAGCCAGATACTTCTGGTCAAGGGCAACCCAGCCCGTAGCCAGCACCACCGCGCCCACTTCCACTTCCACAGGGCCGGAAAGCGTACCGATAACGGCTTTGAATTCCCCGGGCTGGCCTTCCAGCTTTTCCATGTGGGCATTCATGTGAATCTTGATTTTGGGATTGCCCGTAACTTCGCTGACCTTGGCCACAAGGTTGGTGGGCTGCTTGTCCGTCCAGGGCGAAACCAGGGGAGAAGCCATAGGAATATTGTTGGCGGCGCCGCCGAGCTTGTCGGCTTTTTCCACCAGCACCACCTCATAGCCCGTGGCCGCGGCTTCAAGGGCCGCCGTAAGGCCGGTCCAGCCGCCGCCGATCACCAGAATGCGCTGCACGCCCGTTACCGATGCAGGCTCGGGGGCTTCGCTCTTCTGCAGTTTCACTACGCCCATGTTCACGTAGTCTCGGGCCATGAGCGTCAGCAGTTCGGGCGCGCTGGCGGAATCAACGGGCGTTCTGTCCGGATTCTTGTACGCCTGCACGCACTGCTCACGCAGGTTCACATGTTCCACCTGCACGGGCAGACGGTACAGTTCGCCGTCCACACGAGGGGAAGCGCCGCACAGCAGCACGCCGTCCAGGCCCGGGGCCTCGATGTCGGCCCGAATTTCGTCCACGGCCAATGCCAGC
>NZ_JBAIYR010000133.1:0-5498 GCF_036763145.1 Desulfovibrio sp. 1188_IL3213
TTTTCTCTATTTGAAGCAATGGCGCGGCATAGCGACTCGGTACGCAAAAAATGCGGCCTCATTTCTGGCTGCCGTTCAGATCAGGTGTATCTTTTTGTGGGCTTCAGTCTCGTGACTACAGCATCTAAGAGATTTTTAAATTTTGGCATTCCGGGCCACACCACAAAAAGCAAAAAATGGCTTGGGCAGCATGGCTCCAGATATATCTGTCCTCATGTTGCTCGCGCCAAATATTTCACGCAGAAAGTGAATGAGACGAAATGGTGGGGATGACTACGATAGAATTGAGAATAGAAACCACCTGCGAGTTCTGCTCCTCTCAAAAAAGGAAGGGCATACCATCGCGAGGCTTTTTACTGATTGTTTCTGTTTTTTAGGAGGCGTGTTGGGAATGGTGTTGGGAAAACAAAGAAGGGGTTGCAGAAAAATCTGCAACCCCTCGGTACTATTGGTGGGCAGTGAGGGACTCGAACCCCCGGCCCCCGCCTTGTAAGGGCGATGCTCAACCAACTGAGCTAACTGCCCGATAGAACTCACTCAAGAAGTGCAAGCTATAATATTTTTTTGCGTTTGTCATCATCAATCTGAAAGTTGGCAATGACTGGCTGAGGCGAACAAATACAGATAGGTAAACTATTTTTATAACGTTGATTCTATATTTATAAAATTGTATAGCTGAAAAAGAGGTAAGCCATGAGAGTGCTGCTTTTTTTCAGCTTTATTTTTTTCAACGCCTGTCTGGTGTCTGCTGCCGGAAACAGCAGCAATGAAAGCTTTGCCGCGGCCAAAAGAATGTTGGCACGGCAGGTGTACCATGACCGTCACGTTACGTTGTATTGCGGCGCAACCTATGATTCTCAGGGAAGGGTCGTCCTGCCCGAAGGGTTTTCAGTGGCGACGTATGCGGCACGGGCCGAAACGATGGAGTGGGAACACGTACTGCCTGCGGAAAATATGGGCCGCTTTTTTGAGGAATGGAAGCAGGGACATCCCGAGTGCGTCAAGGACGGAAAATCCTACAAGGGGCGGCGTTGTGCGGAAAGGGTGAACAGTGACTACCGCCGCATGCAGGCCGATATGTATAATCTGTATCCATCCATCGGCGCGGTGAATGCCCTGCGCTCCAATTTTAGCTATGCCATGCTGCCGGAAGCGGAACCGAGCTTTGGCCGCTGCGCCATGAAAGTGGCAAAGAACAGGGCCGAACCGCCGGAGAGCGCGCGCGGCCAGATTGCACGCACCTATTTTTATATGGCCGATGCGTACTCTTCGTCCTACTCAATGAGCCTCCGGCAGCGAAAGCTCATGCGGGCCTGGAACAGCCGGTACCCGGTGGATTCGTGGGAATGCGCCCGGGCCGGACGTATCGAGAAACTTCAGGGCAATGAAAACATATTCGTCAAACAGGCCTGTCTGGAGGCCGGTCTGTGGCTTGAGGATTGATGCCTGCCAGAGCAATTTCACTTTGAAATTGCTCTGGCGGCTGCGTGAGCAGTCGCCCGCCGCAAAGATGCAAGCGCAGCTTCAGCCGTTACGACAAAGGAAGTTACGGATGCTTCAGGAGCTGTAACGCAGGAAACTACGCTTGCGAACAGCATGTGTAACGAGCGGTTTGTTTCCACACAACCACTGTCGCCATTCGTAAGGCTCGCAGGCTCGCCAATGACTGCCGCGAAGACAGCAGAGCTATTTACTTGCGCGGTTAAGCATCGAAGCGAGCGTGGCTTAAACTTTGAGAATGTACATTCTCAAAGTTAATCTGCTCTAGGTGCGGCTTGTGGGACGGCTTTGCGTCACGCACAGCATAATGCCCCCGGGCAGCTCTGATCTGTCTCCCTGAAGGGAGACAGATCAGAGCTGCCCGGGGGCATTTTCATGTCAGCTACTTAAGCTGGTTGAGGTATTCCGCGATATTCTTGATCTGTGCTTCCGTCAGCGGCGTGAGCACCGCTTTCATTTTGATCAGGGGACCGGTGGGAGATTCCATGTTTTTAACCTTCTCCATCCCGGCCACAAGCCCGTCAACGGGCTTGCCCATCATTTTTGCGGGGGTGGGGGTATGACAGGATGCGCAAAGGGCCGTGTACAGCTTTGCACCGTCCTGTTCGGCATCCTGGGCGGTTGCCGGCTGGATGCCACTCAGAAGCAGGGCAGCGGCCAGCGCGAATGCGCCATATTGCAGATAGTTTTTCATGTTTTCTTCCTTTGTTAAGGGCCGGGTCGCCAGTGGCGACACAGGGGTATAGGCCACCTGTAAATAAACTGTAGCACATAAAAAATGAGGATACAGCAGGCAAGTTTGCTGAGCGTGACAAAAAAACAATGATTTTGAATAGTAATAGCAATAAATAAAAAACCCCGGTAAAAACCGGGGTTTAATAAGGCGTTTGATGTGCGTTTCTGGACGGGCTATTTGCCCATGGCGTTCATGAAGTCTTTGTTGGACTTGGTGCCGCGCATTTTGTCCAGCAGGAATTCCATGCTGTCGATGGCGGACATGGGTGCCAGAATCTTGCGCAGTATCCAGACGCGGTTGAGCACGTCTTCGGGCAGCAGCAGGTCTTCCTTGCGTGTGCCGGTGCGGTTTATGTCGATGGCGGGGAACACGCGCTTTTCCGAGAGGTGGCGGTCCAGATAGATTTCCATGTTGCCTGTACCCTTGAATTCTTCAAAGATCACTTCGTCCATGCGCGAGCCGGTATCAATAAGGGCGGTGGCGATAATGGTCAGGCTGCCGCCTTCTTCGATATTACGGGCCGCGCCGAAAAAGCGCTTGGGCCGTTGCAGGGCGTTGGCATCCAGGCCACCGGAAAGCACACGGCCGGAAGAGGGCGTTACGGCGTTGTAGGCACGGCCCAGACGGGTGATGGAGTCCAGCAGGATCACAACATCGCGTTTGCGCTCGACCAGGCGCTTGGCCTTTTCAAGCACCATTTCACAAACCTGCACATGGCGCTGCGGCGGCTCATCAAACGTGGAACTGATCACTTCGGCCTTTTTGACCGTGCGCTCCATATCGGTCACTTCCTCGGGGCGCTCGTCAATCAGCAGCACGATGAGGTAGACTTCCGGATTGTTGGCATTGATGGCATTGGCGAGTGATTGCAGCAGAATGGTTTTGCCCGTGCGGGGAGGGGCAACGATAAGACCGCGCTGGCCGCGCCCAATGGGGGCCATGATGTCGATGACGCGGTTGGAAAGATTTTTTTCGCCATTTTCCATGACGAGCTGATGGTCGGGATAGATGGGGGTAAGGTTATCAAAGAGGACGAGATTTTTGGCATGTTCCGGCGGTTCAAAACCTATCTCGGTAACCTTGAGCAGGGCGAAGTAGCGTTCACCCTCCTTGGGCGGACGGATCTGCCCGGAAACAATGTCGCCCTTGCGCAGAGAGAAGCGCCGGATTTGCGATGGCGACACATAGATGTCGTCAGGCCCCGGCATGTAACTGCAAAGGGGCGAGCGCAGAAAGCCAAAGCCGTCCGGCAGAATCTCCAGCACGCCATCGCCGTAAATGGCGCCGTTCTGAGAGGCGCAGGTAGAAAGCAGAGCAAAGATAAGCTCTTGCTTTCGCATGGAACTGGCATTTTCAATTTCGTATTGCTCCGCCAGATCCATGAGCTCCTGCATGCTGCGGGTTTTCAGGTCTGTGAGACTCAGGGCGCTGTCTGTCAACAGAGTGGGGGTAGCTTTCTTTTTGCGCATAACTGTCCGATCTTTTGAATAAGACAAACTAAAACCATACAGTATTTTACAACACTGCATTATTGGCGATTGGATGTAAGGAGACAAAATAGGTGTGCGTGAATGCGATTAGCCCATCTTTTGCATTATGGCAAGAGAAAAGTGACGTCTACACCTTAAAAAATACGTCACTCCCGGTCATGGTCTGGCAGTATGCGAATCTTTTGCCCGCATGTGCCGTGGCCCGGCGCAACGGCGTGCCGTCAAAACGGGCAGATGCAGTCTTTTTTTGACCGGTCTGGGGTTGCCCTGAAAGGGCCGGCTCAGCTTCGGCTTTCTTCCGGCGGTGGCGGCGGCGCATAAAGCTCAAGCAATTCATCCCGCAGGCTGTCTTCCTCAACCTTGAGCACTTCGGCCAGTTCGCCGGTGACAAGCCCCATGGCCTGCTCCTGCAGGCGGCGCTCGCCAAAAGAAAGCTCCTTGGTGCGGCCGATAAGCAGAAGTTCGCGTAAAACTTCTGTAACTACGGAAAGCTCGGAGCTTTTAAGGCGCTCGGAATATTCGCGGAACCGGCGGTTCCAGTTCTGCCCGGTATGCACAACCTTGCCGGTGCTGTTGCGTAGCTCTTCAAGAATGCGTTCCGCCTCTTCCGTGGTGGTAAGCGTGCGCAGCCCCACATGTGCGGCATTGTTAACAGGAACCATCAACGTTACATTGTTGGCCTGAATGCGAACAATATAGAAATCACATGCGATGCCGCCAATAGTCTGGCTATCGATGCTTTCTATCTTGCCCACCCCCTGGGCTGGATATACAACGAGATCGTCCGGCGTGAACATTATGCCACCACACGCCCCAAAGGAGCGCCACTGTACGAGACCTGGAGCGGAAAAAGCTGGAAGTCACGAATTTTGTTTGAATAAAAGATGAGTTGGAAACTTACTCTTCAAAGATAGTAGTCTAAATGTGCTGAAGAGTCCAGCCGAAAAAGCAAAAAAAGCACAGGGCTTGGCTGTTGGTTGCCTTCATGAGCCGTTTACAGCAAAACAGCGCAACATTTACGGGGCAGTGGCGTAAACTGCAAAGCAGTCTACAGACCCATCAGTGCATCCTTCCCTGTTTCGAGAGCGAAGGTACGGGGAGTGCACACGGCATTCATCAAGGCCTCCACCCTCTGTATCCCCGAATATATAGCATGAAATATCCATGCCGCCACGCGAGATTAAATTTTATCTTGCTTTTGAGGATTGCCTGAAGTTTCAGGGCTGCCGTTTCGGGTGTCGGCATTGGGGGCCTGGCTGGCGGGCTTGCGCGGTTTAGCGGTTTTTCCTGCTGTGCGCACGGCGCTGTCCAGGCCTTTTTCGGCAAAGGCGAACAGGACATCCAGCGCTGCCGGCAGACTGCGCTCAAGACTGTCGGCGTCTTCGTCCTGGGGGCGCCCCAGAACCCAGTTGGTCACATCGCCCTTGTGGGGAGGACGGCCTATGCCCATGCGCAGGCGGTAAAAGTCCGGCGTGCCGAGAAGTTCGGTTATGGACTTCAAGCCGTTGTGTCCGGCATTGCCCCCGCCGAACTTGAAACGCAGTTCGCCGGGGGAGATGTCCAACTCGTCGTGGGCCACCACAAGGTCTTCGGCCTTGAGCTTGTGCCAGGCCAGCAGGGGCTGCACGCACTGTCCGCTGAGGTTCATGAATGTTTGCGGCTTGGCGGCCAGCCAGCAGCCTTCAAGGCGCGGCAGCCGCACTCGCCACAGTTGGCAGGCAAACTTGCCGCCGTTCATTTCGTCCACAGTGCCGTGGCGACGGCCAAAGTCA
>NZ_JBAIYR010000134.1:0-5482 GCF_036763145.1 Desulfovibrio sp. 1188_IL3213
AGCGCCCGGCAACAGGCCGGACCATCATCCCTCGGGCGAGCGGCCTTATGCGAGGCCCTCAAGGCAGCGTGCCAGATCGTCCAGCGATTCGCGCCGCCGGATGAGCCTTGCCGTGCCGTCACTCTGAATCAGCACTTCCGCCGGGCGGAGGCGCTGATTGTAATTGGAACTCATGGTAAAGCCATATGCGCCGGCGTCAAGTATGCCGAGCACATCGCCTTCCACAATTTCGGGCAACTGGCGGTCTTTGGCAAGAATGTCGCCGCTTTCGCAAATGTTTCCCACCACGGTCTGCACCAGGGTTTCACGTTTTTCGCTGCTGTTTTCGCCGTAAATTTCCACATCGTGGAACGAATCATACATGGCCGGGCGCACAAGCACGTTGAAACCCAGGTCCGTACCCGCATAGCGTTTCTCGCTGTTGTTCTTCACGGCATGCACGCGGCCCAGCAGCACGCAGCACTCGGCTGCCACATAGCGGCCCGGTTCAATAAGGAAGCGGCCCGTATAGCCTGTTTTTTCGGCCCATCCGCTGATAAGCGCGTGCAGGCGGCTGCCCAGTTCGTCCATATCCAGGCGGGGCTGCCCTTCATATTTGCGGTAGGGAATGCCGAAGCCGCCGCCGAAGTCGATGATTTCAAGGTTTTGCAATGCGCCCTGGGGCAGCTGTTCCGCCAGGTGCAGCAGCACTTCGGCGGCATCCAGGTAGCCCCCGGCCTCCATAAAAAGAGAGCCGATGTGCTGGTTGATGCCCACCAGGGTCATGTCGTGCTTTTGCAGCAGGGCAAAAACCTCGTCCATCTGTTCGGGATTGACGCCGAACTTTGTTTCCTTGCCTGCGGTGACGACCTTGGCGTGATGCCCCGCGCCGATGCCGGGGTTAAAGCGCACCATGACCCTGCCGCCCCTGTTGATGCGGCCCAGATCGTCCAACTGCGCTACGGAATCCACGCTGATAAGCAGGCCGTGGCTGAGGGCGTTCTGTAACTCTTCCACCGAATTGTTGTTGGAGATATAAAGAATCTGTGCGGGCGTGAAGCCGGCAAGCTGATCCATATGGAGTTCGCCGGGACTCATGGCGTCCACCACCAGGCCCTCTTCGCGCGCCATGCGCAGCAGCACGGGATTGGAGTTGGCCTTGACCGAGTAGTTGACCCCGAAACCGGGGAGGCTGGAAAGCCCCATCAGCTCACGGCAGCGCTGGCGCAACACGTTTTCGTTATATACATAGAGGGGAGTGCCGAAGGTTTCGGCCAACTCGCGCGGGGTATGGCGGCCGTAAAACTGAAGATGGTCAGTATAGCTGGAGCGGATGTCGGACATGGGTACCTCGGGGATGCCTCAAGAAATTTCTGGTGGCCCGCGCGGGGCGGTGATCTACAGTTTGAATAATTAACAATTATCGTGGTCATGCTGTGCGCTGTCAAGTCCGGGTCTGTTTGCCGCCTGCCCGCGCACTGTCACATTGACATAAAAAGCGTGCCGTGTTTTGGTTTCTTTTTTCACTGCGGGCGTTTCTTTGCGCTTGTGCCGCAGGGGCGCGAGCATTGCACCATGCGGCAGGGCGCCCGCCCAAACGTCCGCAAGACCCCTGGAGTATTTATGCCCATCAAAAAAGGCGACACAGTGCGCGCGCACTATACGGGAACCCTGGATGACGGCACGGTGTTCGATTCTTCGCGTGAGCGCGATCCCCTTGAATTCGTCATGGGCCAGGGCATGCTCATTCCCGGTTTCGAGGCCGCGGTTGACGGCCGCGAGGCCGGAGAAAGCGTTACCGTAACCATTCCCCCGGCGGAAGCCTACGGCGAAATCGATCCGGAGCTGGTCTTTACCGTGGCCCGCGCCCAGGTGCCGGACCACATTCCCCTCAACGTGGGCGTGCCGTTGCAGCTTTCCAACGAGCAGGGCCAGATGGACGTGACCATCACCGAAGTGACCGCTGACGAAGTGACCCTTGACGCCAACCATCCGCTGGCGGGCAAGGCTCTCACCTTTGAAATAGAGATTGTCAGCGTCAACTAGAGCATTTTAACTTTGAGAATGTACATTCTCAAAGTTTAAGACACGCTCGCTTCGATGCTTAACCGCGCAAGTAAATAGCTCCGCTGTCTTGGCGGCAGTCGTTGGCGAGCCTGCGAGCCTTACGAATGGCGACAGTGGTTGTGTGGAAACAAAGCGCTCGTCACACATGGTGTCTGCAAGCGTAGTTTCCCGCGTTACAACTCCTGAAGCATCCGTAACTTTCTTTGTCGTAACGGCTGAAGCTGCGCTTGCATCTTTGCGGCGGGCGACTGCTCACGCAGCCGCCAGAGCAATTTCAAAGTGAAATTGCTCTGGCAGACGCCGGGCCGGCGGGCAGATGTCTGCCGGCCTTTTTCAGGGTTTTCCGGCATGTGGCGGCACGGGCCGCCCGGACGCCGCCGGCAGAAAGTGTTTTCCAACGAATTTTGGTGCGTCACCCCTTTTTCTGACGCGAGGTTTGTCATGAGCAGCAAAACCGCCAGGCACAGCGCCATTCAGGCCATTACCACCTACAAACCCGAAGCGGCTCCCCTGAATTTTGCCGATACCAGACCCACGGACATCTTCGGCTGCAACGTGTTCAATGACCGCGTCATGCGGGAGCGCCTGCCCAAGGCCGTGTACCGCTCGCTGCGCAAGACCATTGAATTCGGCCAGCGCATGGATCCGTCCATAGCCGATACCGTGGCGGCGGTCATGAAAGACTGGGCCATTGAAAAAGGGGCAACGCACTTTACCCACATTTTCTATCCGCTTACCGGGCAAACGGCTGAAAAGCATGACAGTTTTCTCATGCCTGACGGCGCGGGCGGGGTTATTGCGGAGTTTTCCGGCTCCATGCTGATCCGGGGCGAACCGGATGCTTCCTCCTTTCCTTCCGGCGGTCTGCGCTCCACGTTCGAGGCGCGCGGCTATACGGCCTGGGACGTTACAAGCCCCGCGTACATAATGGAAAATCCCAACGGAACGTTTTTGTGCATCCCCACCATGTTCCTTTCGTGGACAGGGGTGGCGCTGGACAAAAAAACGCCGCTGCTGCGCTCAAGCCAGGCCCTCAACCGCGAAGCCAAGCGGGTGCTGAGCCTTTTCGGCATCGAGACGGAACTGCCGGTCGTGGCCTATGCCGGGCTTGAGCAGGAGTATTTTTCCATTGATCACAACTTTAACTTTGCCCGCCCCGACATCCAGATCGCCGGACGTACCCTTTTTGGTGCGCGCCCGGCCAAGGGGCAGGAGTTCAGCGACCAGTATTTCGGCGTGATTCCCCAGCGCGTGCTTTCCTATATGATGGAAGTGGAGCGCGAGCTTTACAAGCTGGGCGTGCCCGTGCGCTGCCGTCACAATGAGGCCGCCCCGAGCCAGTACGAGATTGCGCCGCTGTATGAGGTCAGCAACGTGGCGGTGGACCATAACCATATCATTATGTCCACCCTGCGTAACGTGGCCAAGCGTTACGGCCTCAAATGCCTGCTGCACGAAAAGCCCTTTGCCGGAGTGAACGGATCGGGCAAGCACGTGAACTATTCCATCGGCAACGCCGATCTGGGTTCGCTCTTTGAGCCGGGTGAAACGCCGTATGCCAACGCCAAGTTTCTGGTGTTCTGCGCGGCCATGATCCGCAGCGTGCACAAGTTCGGCGGTCTTTTGCGCGCCACAGTGGCGAGCGCCAGCAATGACCATCGCCTGGGAGCCAACGAGGCCCCGCCGGCCATCATGTCCATCTTCCTCGGCGACATGCTTACCGAGGTTTTTGAGGCTTTCCGCGCCGGGCGGGTTGACGATGCCGTCAACGGCAAAAAGCGCGGCGCGCTCAATCTCGGCGTGGATACCTTGCCGCCCCTGCCCGCTGACCCTGGCGATCGCAACCGCACAAGTCCTGTGGCTTTTACGGGCAACCGCTTTGAATTCCGCGCGCTCGGCTCCAGCCAGTCCGCCGCGGGCTCCATCACGGCGCTTAACGTCATGATGGCAGATTCTCTGGGTTTTGCCGCCGACTGGCTCGAAAAAGAGCTGGCTCAGGGCAGCGATTTCAAAACAGCCCTGGAATCTTTTATCAGTCACGTCATTGAAGAGCACAGCGCCGTGATCTTTAACGGCGACGGCTACTCCGAGATCTGGCACAAAGAGGCCGTGCGGCGCGGGCTGCCGAACCTGCGCACCACTCCTGAAGCCCTGCCGGAGCTTACACGCCCTGAAGTGATTGAAATCTATGAAAAGACAGAGGTGCTCAATCGGGCGGAACTCAAGGCCCGGCAGGACATCTATCTGGAGCAGTACTGCAAAACCGTGCGCACCGAGGCCAATCTGACCATACGCATAGCCCGTACGGTCATTTTCCCCGCGGCCATGCGCTACCAGGGCGAACTGGCGTCCACGGCGGCCAGCATGCAGGCCATCGGCATGCAGCCGAAAACCTTCACCCTTGAAGAAGTGACCGCCCAACTGCGGCAAATGCAGGCCGCTATCATGACCCTTGAAAATGTGCTGACCGAGGTGGACGCGCAGGGATTGGGCATGGAAGCAGCACGCCGTTACTGTAACGAGGTGCTGCCGTGCATGAACGAGGTGCGCCGCCACGCCGACATGCTGGAAACGCGCGTTGCCGATGACCTGTGGGCGTTGCCCAACTATCAGGAGATACTGTTCGGCAAATAGGCCAGAACAAAGCTGCCTTGAACTTGTCCTTACGGTTTCCCCGGCCTTTTTCACGACGTGTGTTTCACGGTACACGGCTTTTGTGAAAGAGGCCGGGGTTGTCTGCTGTTGATCGGGGCTTCGGGCGCAAACCGGCTCCGGCGTCGCGGCTTGTTTTTTTGTTGCGCGCGAAATTTGTTGTTGACAGGCGTACGACCGCTGTGTAGTTTTTTAAAAAATTGTAAGGAACGTATTTTTATGAGCACTTTCCCCAACACCATTGTTTGCAGCTATCAGGGCTGGTGGTGGCGCATTGAGCAGCGTGGGGGAGACGTGCGGGCTAAATAGTTCCGATACGTAGGTATAGCTGTATGCAGGCGCCGTCTCCCTTGGGAGGCGGCGCTTTTTTGTTTGTTCTAAAAAAACTGAAGGATCGGCAGATGAAAGAGAACGGTGACAAGTTGCATTTGCTTACGTTGCGACAGTCCGCCCGCTGGCTGCCGGCGGATATGGATACACCCATCAGCCTGTTTATGGGCATGGTGGGCGCCGGTAACGGCATTTTGCTGGAAAGCGCCGAGGTGGACGGCCGCTGGGGGCGTTACAGCATTCTTGCCTGCGATCCGGCTCTTTTCATCGCCTGCCGCGATGGTCTGCTGGCGCTGGATGTGAAAGACCCGCGGCTTGATGCGCTCACGGCTTTTGAAGGTCGCCCTTTTGTGGAAGGGCTGCGCGCCCTCATGGCCGCCCTGGATGTGCGGCCGCCTGAAAATGCCGCAAACCTGCCGCCCATTACCCGCGCCCTGTACGGCTACCTTGGCTT
>NZ_JBAIYR010000135.1:0-5406 GCF_036763145.1 Desulfovibrio sp. 1188_IL3213
AGCAGCCTCGCGCTGACCGAGGTAGGGGCGCAGGCTGTTGACCGTGGCGGAACTGACGCCGATACGGACAAGCGTTGCGGCGTCGGTCTGCCCGAGGTCAACACCTGTGCCAACGGTTACGCCGCTGACGCCCATGGGCCTGTATCGCTCCGGGTTGGGGCCGCCCTTGTAGTTGGCGGTTCCCCCGCCTACAAGGTCGCACGGTATGTACCCCTGCGTTTGCTGTTTGCCCTCGACCGTTGCCAAAAAGGCGCGGATGCGGGCGGTTTCAATAGGCATGACTGCCTCCTGTTGTTTTGCGGGGCGCAAAAAGGCAAAGCCCGCACTGCCACAATAGTGGCAGCGCGGGCCAAAGAAAGACTGGCGCGCGTCAGCGGTTGACGTCAGCGGTTGGTCAGGTCAGTAAGCTTGCCTGCTGCTGGGGCAGTGCAGGAACCGGGGGGGCTGGGCGCTTGAGAGTTCGCCAGATTGTGCGCTCTGTAAGCCGGTAACGGATGGCCAGGCACGTGACAATTTGCCGCTCGGACAATCCGTCCATTGCCAAGTTTTTGCGGTCTGCGAGCAGAGCTGCATCACGCGCCCGCTGCATTGCCGGTTTACAATTGGGAATATACACATCTGTAGCTGCATATTTTTGCGCCAGCGCTTTGGCGGCCGGCTCCCCGATGTGTTTGGCAATGTCTGCCAACATCGTGCGGCCCTGCTCGGTTTCACCGTGCGGGATGCGTAGGGTCAAACCACCGTAGTAGTCTACCATCGTGAGCGCGGCAGACAGGCCGATAACGCGGGCAAGCTCTTGCGCGGACGGCGGCAGCAAGGCAAAGTCCAGCGTTTTAAGACTGGTGGTGCATGCAGCCTGCATAGCCCGCATGGCGTCAAAGTATTCTGCTGCGGTGGGCATTAGATAGCCTCCATTTCCCCATGCTCAACAAAACGTTCATAATCGCAAACGGCAATGTTAAGCATGCGAGAGATTGAACTTTCAACAACCGCGCCTCTGGATTTTTGCCAGCCCGGCAGCCGTACATTGAGATCGCACCTCACAAGCTGGGCAAGGGCAAGGCGCATATAGCCCTCCCAGCTTTTGCATGGCGGCTCTGGATTTTCAGCCGGGTTTTCTACGTGATAGCCCAGCGCCCGGAGTTCGGCGGCGGCAGCGTGAAAGGCAGGATAGTTACATTCAGGCAAGCCTGACATGGGGCCGGATATGTAGATTGTTTTAGGCATGACGCGGCCCCTGCCGCCAAGGCGTCACGTTCAATCCCAGCGTTTCACATTTTTCACGGGCGTTATTCACGTTGTCGTAAGCAAGCACAAGACTAGCTTGAACGCGCTCAAGCCGCAGTTTCGTGTCAGGTGTTCGCCCGGCATGCGAATCGTCATGATCAGCAATTGCCGCTTCTTCTTCGATGCAAGCCACCACGAATTCCATGTTTGCCTCATTAAGCTCAAGTAGTGCGCTGACCTGCTCACGGAGCTTCCCGCCCTCGTCCTTGGCCTTCTGCGCTTTTTCAGTAAGTGCATGATTAGCCGCAGCTACCTTTTCAAGGCCGTCAGACATTTCTGACTGTTTGCTAATTGCGCGGGACAAAGAGCCTTCAAGCTCATCGGCGCGGGCCTCGGCGGCTTCCAGGGCGGTTAGGAGGCGCAAGATAGCTTCTGCTGCAGCCTTGAACTCAATATCCATGCTTCTGGCCAGTACATATTTAGCGTCTTCCGCAAACATACGCCGCTCTTCCGGCGTGATCGTGTCAGTGTTAGCCATAATTATTCCCCCTCCCGGCCCTGCTGGCGCACCAGCGCCGCTACGCAAGCTGTGAGTTGCGGGCGGTCAGCAGTGCCAAGCGTGGCGCTATTTTTTGTTTGCCGTTTTATGATTTCTTCCGCGTAGGACAGGGGGCGCTCAAGGCTTTTACACAGAGCGGCAATCTTTGAGTGCAGCGGGCGCAGGGCTGCGGGTATCGCCGTAGATTGTCCCGCCCTGGGGCGCGGCTGCCAGCCCTTGTTGCGCATTTCTGCCAGCACGGCCTTGAGCTGCGGCACGCTGCACTTGCCTGCGCTATTACGCCCTGTGACAGATGAAAGCAGGTTGCGGTATGTGTCCTCGTCAAGGCCCATGTCACCAGCGGCAATATGCACACTGGCAATCAAGCCTTTGCGGTACGCTGCGGCACGGCTGTCTTGCGTCCTCATGGTTTTGTTCTCCTTATGGGGTGGACGGTCACGTCTTCCACGGGAACAAACAGCCGCGTACCGTCCACGCTGACATTGACCATCCAGCGCCCGGATGCGTCGAGAATCGGCGCGGAATTCGTCCAGGTACCGATGTACCGGGGCAAACCGTCAACCCACCGGCATACAGATACGCGGCAGGGGTACGGCATGTCCGGGGCTTCGGGTGTTGCTGCAAAGCCCTCAAGGGCAACCTCGGCAATAAGCCCCGCCAAGGCTTCACGGAAAAAATAGCGGTGCGATCCGTCAGAGGCATCAAGCCAGCAACGGTTAACACGTATCCGGTAAGCGCCGTCCGGCCCGCCGAAGATCACGGCGGGCGACAGCTCAAACCGTGTACGCCGCGTGTCAATTCTGACACTAAATGAATGTGGAAATTTACGCTTGTCCACGTTCCATCCCCCTGGGCGTCTGCTGGCAAGCATCGTTAAGCGCCCGCAGCATGACCTTGATCATTGCTTGCGTTTTCTCCGGGTCGCGGCGGCCACGATGCACCATGCACACGATGGATTCATCGCTGTTATCGCGGATGTACCAAGCGTTGGCGGCGGTTTTGCGCAAGGTGAAACGTTGCAGATTCTTGGGCATGGCCTTAGTCCTCCTGCCTCATTACGCGGGCTTTAAGGCCGTCAGCAAAGCGGCGCACATCTTCAAGCGCCGAATCCATATTACCGTTAATCCAGCCACGCCCCTTGGGGATAAGAAAGCTCTTGCCGTCATAGGTATGGGTAGAAAGGACATTGACAGCGTTTTTCACCGCAGTTTCAGGCCCGGTTATGAGGGGCAGCGCGCCGGA
This sequence comes from Desulfovibrio sp. 1188_IL3213, assembly GCF_036763145.1. NCBI lineage: Bacteria > Pseudomonadati > Thermodesulfobacteriota > Desulfovibrionia > Desulfovibrionales > Desulfovibrionaceae > Desulfovibrio > Desulfovibrio sp. 1188_IL3213. Next base: position 3,029 of record NZ_JBAIYR010000135.1, read on the forward strand.
CGGGCAACGCGAACCAAACTCAATAAGACCAGAGGCCCAGCAATACGCACATATTTTTCTCATAGCGTTATCCCTTGGCTGCTCATCAGGCCGGAGCCGCCACGCCCCGACGACCGCCCCGCAGGGCGGTTTCGCTTTACTCTAAGTTTTTCGCTTTCTTTAATTGAATGACGCGGGTTGCGACTTGCGAAAGCAGAACGGCAGTACGCGTTCTATCCTCATCCTTAAAAAGAAGCTTATGCGCGTTTAAAAAGGAAAATTGAGCTCTCGTGATTTGTATCAAGTTTTCTGGACGGAAATTTCTTTTATTTCCATCGGCAAATATAACTATGGCACCATTTGGTAATGGTCCGTTTTGTTTTTCCCATACAGCAAGATGCTTTTTTCGCCAGATGTCCGGTTCTGCAACTTTGACAAAAACAAAACCTCCCTCAACTCGCTGAAAACCAACAGGATGTTTATTGGGCGGAGTGTTGCCGACTGAAAAACGATTCTTTGGGATGTTCCCTTTTTGAAAATTACCATTCCTTCCGTTACGTATTCCTCGCTTTATGCACGCATCTCTGATTGACCTCGCTGTTTTATTGGTTCCAAAATGAGCATTGAATATTTCTGCCAAAACGCGATAACTTATCCCCTCTACATTCACCGCAAGAAAAGTGATTTGTTCCGGTGTATAATGATTCCCACCTCCAGACTTATGCCTTAAACCCCTCACAGGCTTCGACCTAAAGCCACTACGCATATTATAGAAATAACAAGCTCTCTTTAAAGCATCTTTTGATTTACTAGTTCCAAAATGAGCATTGAAGGCTTCTGTTAGATCTAAATAACTCATATTTTTAATATGCGTTGCAAGAAAATCAATTTGCTCTGATGTATAACCATTTTTCCTCATAGCATTTTACCCCTCTAACATCTTAGGGACAATGATAGTGCCAGAAATTGAATTATCAGCAGCAATTTTTGCTTTAAGAACTAAGTTTCCGCCAGATATAATTTCCCGAGCAACAGTTGTAACAGCAGTAGCGCGGGTGATTTCTTCTGCCAGTTTTTCTCCGGTCAATTCCTCATCGCTCAACCGCTCTAGCTGGGCGAAAAGGTGATCGTTCAAGGCCGAAAGAGAATTTTTCGCCATAACACTGTCTCCTTTTCATGCGCTTATCTATTGGCTGCTCATCAGGCCGGAGCCGCCACGCCCCGACGACCGCCCCGCAGGGCGGTTTCGCTATTAGACTGCCTGCGCGACAGTTTCATCATCCGTCGGAATGGATTCCTGGGGGATGTCAATAAAAAAGGTGTCTCTCTGTTGGCGCTTGCACCCCACCAAAGACAAACGCTCGTCAGGCCAAGCCAGCATACGTTCTTTATTCAACTCTTCTTTCAGACGAATGCCGTCAGTCAGCCCAAGCTCATGGCAGCGGGCTAAGGACATTTCCACAGTCACTCCGCGTTCTTGGGTGATGGCCGTGGATGCACGGAAGCCTATTTTGCCATGTCCCAAGTCAAGGGTTTTAGCCGAGCGAAACAGCTCTGCTTTATACAGCTTTGCCCATACGGCCACGCCATTTGCAAGCTCTGCGCGGCGAGCGGCAATACTGTTCGCGCGTTGGCGCGCACGGGCTTTGGCTGCGTCTATTTCCGCCTGCATGTCGCATTCTATGGCCGCCATCTGGCGATCAAGGGCGGCTATTTCGGCCACAGCCACTGTGGCCTCGCGTTTGTCGGCAATAACAATAGGAGTAGGTTTGAGGCGTGCCATGTTATTCTCCTGTATACAGGTTGCATTGTTGGCACTCCCGCCACTGGCGGAGCGCGAAGGGGTTTGAAGTGGGGATAGGTGCGGCGCGACGGGCAGCGCAGATATCAGCACTGCGAGTGTCGCCGTATACCGGGCAGACGGCCAAGGTCGCCATGATGCGCGCGGCCATGTTGCCCGTGCTGCCCGGATATTTGCCGTTAAGTAGCAGACTCAAGCTGCTGCGGGCCACGCCCAGGCGGCGGGCAACATCAGTCACGTTTGTGACGGCAACAGCCTGCTCAAGCAGCGTCCGCCATTCTGCGGGAGAGCAATCAGACATGACTGCCCCCGATATACACGGTTTTGCCCGTGTTACGGTCTGTGACGGTCTTTTCCACACGGTTATACGAGGGGGCCTTGGGGCCGGTATTGGCGTCTGGCCGCAGAAAATACGCTCCCGTGCGGGCCGTCTTGCCAAGCATGCCCGCGCGCCAGAGTGCGCGGCAGTAGTTCTTAAGATTGTCCTCTGCGCCGCGCTCGGAGCCATCGCATACAGTGCGCAGCAGATCAGCCACGGTTGCCATGTTTGCCATGCGCAGCACGTTCCACGCCTTCTGGCGCAGGGTGCGGCCTTCGA
>NZ_JBAIYR010000136.1:0-5399 GCF_036763145.1 Desulfovibrio sp. 1188_IL3213
TTGGGTGCGTTTCGGCATGGTGGGCGGGGCCGCTACCTTGACGTATGCCCTTTTGGGTTTGTTTTTTGTCAGGATTCCCGGGGTTCCCGTTCTGGCAGGCAACGCTCTGGCCTATGCCCTGAGCTTTGTGGTGTCGTATTTTGGGCAGTGCCTCTGGACGTTCCGGGCGGGCGGCGCCAACAGCCACCTTTCGCACCGGGCCATGCTGCCGCGCTTTGCCGCAACCCAAGCCCTCGGCCTTGGGCTGAATTCCGCCATCATCTGGGTGCTCATGCGTTTTGGCCTGGACTACGAAATCGCCATGCCCGCCGCTGTGCTGCTTGTGCCGGTCATGGTCTATTTTTTGTGTAAATACTGGGTATTCCGGCAGCATTCTCCTATGACTCCGCCAGTGTCGCCGCACAGGCCGGCGCCGCCAGCCCAGACCCCAACCAGTGAGGAAAAACCATGAGCGCTCCCGTTGTTTCCGTCATCATGAACTGCCTGAACAGCTCGCGTGACCTGCGGGAGGCCATGAACAGCGTCATGGCCCAGACGTTTACGGACTTCGAGATCGTGTTCTGGGACAACGGTTCCACTGACGAAAGCCCGGCCATCGCCCAAAGTTATGGTGAAAAGGTGCGCTATTTCAGGGGAGAGACCACGGTTCCCCTGGGCGCTGCGCGCAACCTGGCCCTGGCGCAGGCCAGAGGCCGTTATATAGCTTTTCTGGATTGCGACGACCTCTGGCGGCCGCGCAAGCTGGAGCTTCAGACGGCCCTGCTTGAAGCTGACGGGCGGGTGGGGCTGGTCAGCACGGATACGGAGATTTTTGACGGCAGGCGCGTGCTCAAGCGTGTTTTTGGCGAAGCGCGGCCGGAGCGGGGCATGGTTTTCGCAGCCCTGATGGAGCGCCAGTGGATATCAATGTCTTCCGCCATTGTGCGGGCGGAGGCCCTGGCCGGACTTTCCGCGGAGGGAACGGCCACGGGGCGGGGCGTTAACGGCGGCTGGTTTGACGAGAGCCTCAATGTCTGCGAGGAGGCGGATGTTTTTTACCGCATTGCCCACGACTGGAAGCTGGACCACGTGGACGAGGCGCTCACCGTCTGGCGTGTGCACGGAACCAACACGACGTTTCGCAAGTTCGGCCAGTTCGCGGACGAAACCCTGCGCATTCTGGAAAAGCACCGCAGGCTTTATCCGGATTATGATCAGGAATACGCAAATCTTGTGCTGCTGCTTACGCGGCGGGCCGCTTTTCAGAAGGGCGTGGCCTTGTGGCGTGAAGGTAAAAATGCCGCCGCCCGTCAGGCCGTGGCCCCCTGGAAAAACAGCGGCAGGAAATATAAAATATTCTGGTTCGCAAGTTATTTGCCCGGATCATTTTTTGACCTTGCCGCGCGTTTATACTTTGCCCTGCCTGCCGCGCTTCGCCGTTAGAAGGAATGTTTTTTTAATTATCCATCTTCCAACTTTCAAAAAAGCATTGTTTTTTACTCAGGAAACAGGTATCCGTCCAAGAGCTATTCTTGGGGACAGCCGGGTCCGCAGCGCGTGTGGGGTGCACAATCGCTGGTAGGGGTCCGTGTCTCCTACAACCCATAGCTTAAGGGAGCAGTTGTTATGGCATGGACGCAAGTTTACGACCCGATAGCTCTTGCTGCGTTGGCAGCGCGCCATTGGCGGCTATTGCGAGAAAAGCCGAGCGGGCGGCTTTGACCTTGCACTGGTTGAGCGAAGAAAGAACAGTGTGCAGGGCAGGTTTTTTCAGGTTTATGAAAAACTCGAGCTAACAAAGGAGTGGGCATGTCTGTTGGAATGTTGGCCTTGCTGGCGGTTATTCCGATTCTTGTGGCACTGGTTCTGATGGTGGGGCTGCGTTGGCCCGCCACGCGCGCCATGCCGCTTGCGTGGTTTGTCTGTGCCGTCAGTGGTGTCATTGGCTGGAAGCTGGACCTGTTGTACCTTGCGGCGCTGTCGCTGCAGGGTGTTGTTGTTGCCATTGGTGTTCTGATCATTGTTTTTGGCGCCATCCTCATCCTGTATACGCTGGAAGAGAGCGGCGGCATGGAAACCATTCAGCACGGCATGCAGGGCGTCAGTCGTGACCGCCGCATCCAGGCCATCATCATCGGCTTCATGTTTGCGGCCTTTATTGAAGGCGCGGCCGGTTTCGGCACACCTGCGGCCCTTGCGGCCCCGCTTTTGCTGGCCCTTGGCTTTCCGGCCATGGCCGCAGCGGTCATCTGTCTTGTGTTCAACTCTGTGCCGGTAACCTTCGGCGCTGTGGGAACCCCGGTCATCGTGGGTTTCGGATTTTTGAAAGGCAGCGTGGCCGAGGCCGTGGCCGCCAATCCCAATCTTCCGTTCAGCAGCTATGATGCCTTTTGCAAGGCCGTGGGCGAATGGGCGACCATTATGCACGCCCCTATGGCGATCATCATCACCATCTTTATGCTCGGCTTTCTGACCCGCTTTTTCGGTCCTGAAAAGTCCTGGGCCGCGGGCTTTCGCGCCTGGAAGTATTGTGTGTTCGCCGCTGTGTGCTTTCTTGTGCCGTATCTTTCGTGCGCCTGGCTGCTCGGGCCGGAGTTCCCCGCCATGCTGGGCGGCCTTTTGGGCCTCGGCGTAGTGGTGTGGGCAACCAAAAAAGGCTTCTGCGTACCCAAGGACGTGTGGGAATTCGCGCCTTCCAGCCAGTGGGACAAAGCCTGGACCGGCACTGTGCCTACCAGCACCAAGACGGAATTTCACGCCAGCATGAGCCAGTTCCGCGCTTGGCTGCCGTACGTAATCATCTGTCTGCTGCTGGTGATCTCCCGCATTCCCTCTTTGGGGCTCAAGGGTTGGCTGTCCAGCCAGAAGATCAGCTTCAATGACATTCTGGGCTTTACCGGCGTCAATGCCAGCATCGACTATCTGTACCTGCCCGGAACCTTCTTTATCGTGGTTTCCCTGCTGACCATCATGCTGCACAAGATGTCCGGCCAGGCTGTTTCCCGCGCCTGGAAGGAAAGCTTCCGCAAAATGAAGTCGCCGACCATTGCCCTGGTTTTCGCCGTGGCTATGGTGTCCATCTTCCGCGGTTCCGCGACCAACCCGGCCGAAGTTCCCTCCATGCCTCTTGCCCTGGCCGAGGCCGTGGGGGCCTTTGCCGGTTCGGTGTGGCCCATGCTGGCGGCCTTTGTGGGCGGCCTGGGGGCCTTTATCACCGGTTCCAACACGGTTTCTGACCTTATGTTCGCCGAGTTCCAGTGGAACATGGCCGGAACCCTCGAGCTGCCGCGCCAGATCATCGTGGCCGCGCAGGCCGTTGGCGGCGCCATGGGCAACATGATCTGCGTGCACAATATTGTTGCCGCCTGCGCCGTGGTGGGACTTTCCGGCCGTGAGGGCGAAGTGCTTCGCCGCACGTTCTGGCCCTTCCTGCTGTACGGTCTTGTGGTGGGCGTCATCTGCTGGGTGCTGGTGGTCGTCAACCCCACGGTGTTCTAGGGGCTTTTATCTTGAAATGTCCGGCGGAATCTGCTTGCAAATTCTGGCCGCAAAATGAGAGAGGCGGGCTTTGCCCGCCTCTCTCATTTTAGAGCAATTTCACTTTGAAATTGCTCTGGCGGCTGCGTGAGCAGTCGCCCGCCGCAAAGATGCAAGCGCAGCTTCAGCCGTTACGACAAAGGAAGTTACGGATAAAGACAGCAGAGCTATTTACTTGCGCGGTTAAGCATCGAAGCGAGCGTGTCTTAAACTTTGAGAATGTACATTCTCAAAGTTAATCTGCTCTAGACAGTGTCGTCACGAGCGCCTTTCCCGGTATCTCTGCGTCGAACTTCGCCTTTTATTCCGGTCGAGTACCATAAGAGTACACTCCCTGCATAAAAGGCTCGTTCTCCTTGATATACCAAGGAAATTCATCTCGTGACGACACTGTCTAGGTTTCAGCGTGGTTTCATCATCGGGCTATACGGTTGATGTTATGGCCCCGCCTGCGGATTCCGGGGTCTGGGTGGGGCCGAGCAGCATTTCCAGCACGGCATCGGCCAGCAGGGCCGCCGCCTCCGTTACTCGGGGGGCCAGCGGGGGAGCCATGAGAATGTCTGTGGTAAAGTCCCCCACCAGCACGAGGTTTCCGAGCTTGCGTCGTCCCATTGGCGCACCGCCGAAGCCTCCCATGCCTGAGGCGCTGGCGACCCGGTGGCCGGCCAGCAAGGCGTTTTCCACAAAAAGGCTTTTGTCTTCAGGGTTGTCAAGGGCTTCCACCCATATGGAGCAGCACGGCAGCAGATCCGGCAGGCTGGCTGCGGTGATGTAGGTCCTGTGCCTGTTCACCACCATTTGGGGGTTCAGCTCAAGCAGTAGCTCGTGCAGGGCATCCACCTTGCTGCGGCCCACATGACGCGGCCAGTATTGCTGCCGGTTGAGGTTGGAGGCGTCCACCACGTCATGGTCAACCAGGGTCAGGTGTTCCACGCCGCTGCGGGCCAGCATGAGGGCCGCGTTGGAGCCAAGGCCGCCAGCCCCGGCTATTCCTATGCGGGCCTGCCGCAAGATATGCAGCTGCTCCGGGGTCAGATAGCGGCCAAGCCCCTGACACAGGGGATTGGTTGCGGCTGTAGTGTCTTTCATGTCAGGCCCATGCGCCCGCGGGATCTTCCCAATCCTTGAGCACGGGTTGATAGCCCATGCCCGTCAGGGCCGAGACCATCTGCTCCAGGCTGCGGCCGTCAGTGATTTCAAACTGTCCGGGATTATGGGCGTCTTCTGTGGCGCGGCCGCCCACAGCAGTGGATACGCCGGCGGAGACCCGCGTGACGCCCAGCGGCAGCAGATTGTCGCGCATAAAGGCACTTTCACGGCTGGAACAGGTGATGCCCGACCTTGGCAAAAAACAGCGCAAGGCCGTGACGTATTGTACCAGGTGGCGGTCATCCAGGGCATGCGGCACGTCAAAATTACCCTCATGCGGGCAGATGCGCGGTATGGACACGCTCACGTCCACCCCGGGGTAGCGGCGTTGCAACCACCATGCGTGCAGCCCCGTGGCAAAGGCATCCTGCTCGAATGAATCAAGGCCGAGCAGCGCACCCACGCCCATGGATCGCATGCCCGCCTGAGCCGCGCGCTGGGGCGCGTTGAGGCGAAAGGCATAATCGCGCTTGGGGCCGGCCGGGTGCAGCCATGCGTACAGTTCGGGAGTATAGGTTTCCTGAAACATGGTCATGCTGTCCACGCCCGCATTCACAAGCATGGCGTACTCTTCAGTGGTGAGGGAGTAGACCTCGATGCCCACCGAAGCGAACCAGGGTTTGATGCGCCGGGCCACAGCGGCGATATACTCCGGCGATGACAGATGCCGTGCGTCTCCGGTAAGCAGCAGAATGTGCTGAAAGCCCAGGTCGGCCACGGCCCTGGCCTCGGCC
>NZ_JBAIYR010000137.1:0-5372 GCF_036763145.1 Desulfovibrio sp. 1188_IL3213
GCGCCCGGCTGATCCGCTTTTTTCCCTGCCGGAAACGGCGCGCAGCGGCAGGCGCGGTGCCGCACCGCTGTCCCGGGTACGCTTCTTGCTATCCTGATAAGCGCTCGCAGCTCTTTCAGCGATGCGCCAATAAAACGACGGCGGAAACGGCATGTTCGGCAAACAGAAAGACCCCAGTAAAACAGAAGAAGCAACCCCGAAACGCATCAATAAGCAGCGTGGCGAGGGCAACGTTCCCAAATCCCAGGAACTGGGCAAGGCTGTGAGCCTGCTCGGCGGCATGTCCATTCTTTATGCTTGGATAGGCCCAATGAGCGAAGAAATCAAAAAGCTGTTCCGCCACTTTTTGAGCCATGCGTGGGAATTCGACCCCAACCCGGAAAATGTATACAGCCTCACGCTGGACCTCATGTTTGAGGTCTGCAAGATCATCATGCCCATTCTGCTTACCCTGGCTGTGCTCAGCATGCTGGCCCAGCGCCTGCAGGTGGGCAAACTGTGGACTACCAAGGTTTTCAAGCCCAAGCTGCAGCGTTTCAATATTTTCAAGGGCATCAAGCAGATGCTTTTTTCGCCCCAGACCATCCTGCGCACCATCAAGAGCCTGATGTTTTCCCTTATCCTGTCCATCATACCCGCATGGATTATCTATAAGGAATATCAAAATTTCTTGCCCATGTACTATGCCACCACCGAAGGGGTCGCCGTGTACATGCTGCAAATGGCGTTCAAGCTGGTCAGCTACGCCCTTATCCCCATCCTCATCATCGCGGCCTTTGACGTGTGGCAGTCACGCTATGCCTACAAGGAAAACATGAAAATGACCAAGGATGAGGTCAAGGACGAACACAAGCAGGCCGACGGCGACCCCGTGGTCAAAAGCCAGCAGCGCAAGAAGATGATGGAGGCCATGAGCAAGCGCATGCTTCAGGACGTGCCCAAGGCCGACGTGGTGATCACCAACCCCACGCACATTGCCGTAGCCCTGCGCTACAACGCCACAGAGGCCCCGGCCCCTGTGGTGCTGGCCAAGGGCGCGGACCATCTTGCCGAAAAAATCAAGCAGGCGGCACGGGAGCACAATGTTCCCATCCGCGAAAATGTGCCTCTGGCACGGGCTTTGTATAAGTCTGCCGAGGTGGGCGACATGATCCCCGAAGAGCTTTACAAGGCTGTTGCCACAGTGCTGGCCGCCATCTGGAAGCTCAAGCCAAAGGTGCATAATTCTTAGTTTTTCCAGCGTGCGCTCCCAAACAGGACGCAGAAGCGAGGTGTCAGAAAAATGGCTTCAGCAAGCCTTCCCAAGCTCGACTACAGCAGGTTTTCCCGTAACGGGGAAATCATGCTTGCCGCCGGCGTGGTCATCATCCTTCTGGTCATGCTGGTTCCGCTGCCCACGTTTTTTCTCGACATCATGCTCTGCGTGAGCATTTCCATATCCCTGCTGGTGCTCATTACCACCATGTTCATGAGCTCGCCGCTGGAATTCACCATTTTTCCGTCACTGCTGCTGGTGACCACCCTGCTGCGGCTTTCGCTCAACGTGGCCGCCACCCGGCTTATCCTGCTCAACGGCGACATGGGCGTTGACGCCGCAGGCTCGGTCATCCGCGCTTTCGGCGAATTTGTCGTGGGCGGCAGCTATGTGGTGGGTGCGGTCATATTCATGATCCTGTTCATTCTCAACAAGGTGGTCATCACCGCAGGCACCACGCGCATCGCCGAAGTGGCGGCCCGCTTTACCCTGGACGCCATGCCCGGCAAGCAGATGGCTATTGAGGCCGACCTCAACGCCGGACTTATTGACGAGGAAGAAGCCACCGCACGCCGCAAGGGCATGCGCAAGGAAGCGGACTTTTACGGCGCCATGGACGGTGCGTGCAAATTTGTTTCGGGCGACGTCAACGCGGGCATGTTCATCACCCTTGTCAATATCGTGGGCGGCATCATCATCGGCATGGTGCAGAAAGACATGGACTGGAACACGGCCCTCATGACCTACTCGCTGCTGACCATCGGCGACGGTCTTGTGTCGACCATCCCGTCCATCATCGTGTCCACAGGCACGGGTCTGCTGGTTTCACGCGCGGCCTCCGAAGCCAAGATGGGCGAAGAATTTCTGGCCCAGCTTACCTTCAACAGCCGCGCGCTCAAGATGGTTTCGGCCGTGCTGCTGCTCTTCGCCATTGTTCCCGGTCTGCCCACCATTCCTTTTCTGGTCATTTCCGCCCTTATTTTCACGGTGGCGCGCCTTACGGAAAAGAATGAAGCCGACGACGAAGCCAGAGAAAAAAAGGAAAACAAGGCCAAATCCGGGTCCGGCACAGCCGACACCCCAGAAGAGGTGCAGGCCCTTCTGCCCCTGGATACGCTTGAACTGGAAGTGGGCTACGGCCTCATTCCTCTGGTGGATGAAGAGCAAAGCGGCAACCTGCTGGCGCGCATACGCTCCATACGGCGGCAGTTTGCGCTGGATATGGGCGTGGTCATTCCCTCGCTGCACCTGCGTGACAACCTGCAGCTCAAGCCCGGCCAGTATTCCCTGCTGATCAAGGGCAATCAGGTGGCCTCGGCGGAAATTCTTGTCGACCATTTTCTTGCAATGGATCCCGGCAACGTGACCACCAAGATTCACGGCATTGAGACACGCGAACCGGCCTTTAACCTGCCCGCGCTCTGGATACCCGACAGCCAGCGCGAAGAAGCCATGCTGGCGGGCTATACGGTGGTTGACCCGGCAACAGTCATTGCCACCCACCTGACGGAAGTGTTCAAGCGCCATCTGGCCGACTTCCTTGACCGTCAGGCGGTTCAGGGCCTGCTGGACACCGTGGCGAAGCATTCGCCCAAGGCCGTGGAAGACCTTGTGCCTGGCGTGCTGCCCCTTGGCACCGTGCAAAAGGTGCTGCAACTGCTGGTGCGCGAAAACGTGAGCATACGCGACATGCTCACCATTGTGGAAACCCTGGGCGACTTTGGCGCAGGCGTAAAAAACCCCGATATGCTGACGGAATACGTTCGTGAAAAGCTGGCGCGGTCCATCGTGCGCCCCTATCTGGACAGCCAGGGAACGCTGCCCGTGCTCACCCTTGCCCCCAATGCCGAACGCATGGTGCAGGAAGGCGTGCGCCAGGCAGATACGGGAGCGACCTTTCTTTCGCTCAATCCGGCCTCGGCCCAGCGGCTGGTGCAGAACATCAGCTCCGCCGTGGAAAACGCCGTCAACACCGACGGCCAGCCCGTGCTGCTGGTAAACCCCGTCATACGCCCGCACCTGGCCCAGCTTGTCACGCGCTTTCTGCCCTCGGTGCCGGTCATTTCGCAAGCCGAAATCCCCCCGGACATCCGGCTTCAGGCCGTGGGCAGCGTGGCTGCGGAATAGGCCGGACACCGCATAAAGCAGCACAGCAAAAAAACTGGCCGCCTTTTGTATAAGGCTCTGTTCCACGAAAGGGATTGTAACCATAACATGGTTACAATCCCTTTCGTTTTTTCAAATTTTCAATTTCATTCCGGACCAGCCCGACAAACCTCTCAGGCTCAACCTCAAGCGCCTCGCTCAAAAAAAATAAAACGTTTAATGTCACATTCCATTTACCATTCTCCAACCCGGTAATATAAGCCCGCTCTATCATCGCAAGCTCGGACAACTTGCGCTTACTCATGGCAAGAGCTTCGCGCCTTTCTTTCAAAACATTGGCAACAGCTTCATTTAAATAAGGATATTTTTCCATTTCATCAGTATAGCGGAATTTTCTTGACACAAGATGGCAATATATTACCACTGCGGACAGCTATCAGCCCCCCCCGCATAAAAAGGCGATCAAATCTTGCAAATTTTTTGCGGGTGCTTTCAGGCAAGAGCGGCATCGTGCAACATAATCGAAGGCTGTTTATCGGTGGGCCAAAGCAAGAGAAATATTGATTTTTTCATCAATCGAAAATTTCTTCTCCGTAGTTAACTAAAATAACATGAAAAAAAGGCAGGACATAAAGAAAATATTATACAAAGAACACATAAAATTTATTTAATTTTAAAAGGATACCCAAAAATAAACTAAAACTGAAATCAGGCAAAATGTTATTTTCGCCGGAACAGGCTATTCTGAAAACAAGTCTTTGACTTTTACACCCAGCGCCTGGGCGATGTTCAGAAGTGTTGACATCCGGTAACCGATAATAAGATGGTTTCTTGCCCGTGTTATAGTGTGACTTGACAAACCAGTTCGCGCGTCAATATCTCTGTGCGTCACCTTCTTTTCATTTATTATCTTTTTAAGACTGCTTCTCAACATATCGCGACCTCTCACCATAATATCCTAACAGTCTTGTTCTAACTAGTTCACTGTGATATGTTATTATAAAATTCAAAATTGCTTCTGTTTCAGAGGCAATCGCACGAGGTATACAAACAACAGTCGTGTTCGCAAAAGCCGCATGAGAGCATCAGATATTGCACAAAGATGACAAGCCATGCCGCACAGGCCGCGCCCCCGCAATCCACGGCCAGACTGTGATTTGCTAAACTTCACAAAAATCGTGTGGATACCGGCAGTAGCCAATTTTTGCCAGCACTTTCTGCAAGGAGGATGTGATGAACTTTTTTTCCAATCTAAAAGTGGGCACCAAAATTACCGCCCTGATTGCTCTTCTGCTGCTTTGCATGGCAGGCATCGCGTTCTGGGGCATCCGGCAGCTCAACCTGGTAAGCGATGAGGCAGACAACATGTATTTCATTGACCTGCAGGGCCTTGAGTACGCCAATGCGGCCAATATCGACATGCTTGCGGCCGTGAGGGAGCTTTACAACGTCATTATTTTCCCCCCGGACGTCCGCCCGGGATATGTGCAGAATTATAACCGCTACGCCGACCAGACTGCCGAGGCCCTGAAAAAGGCTGAACCTCTCATCACCGATGCAAACAACAGGCTTCTGCTGCAAAAACTGCAACAGGCGTTTGCCGTAATGGATTCAGGCTATAAGGATCTTATAAAAAAGGCAGATACGGCTTCCGAAGAACACCTGCTTGCTGATCTCGTCAGAATGCGTGAGCAGGTCAACAATGTTGAAAGCATGATGGGCGACCTTGGCGCGGCCATGATGGGCGAAGCTGAACGGCGTGCGGCTGAAACCACAACTGTCTACGAGCACGGCCGCCTGTACAGCCTTGTGCTGCTGGGACTGGCTCTTGTGTTCGGCGCGCTCTACGGCCTTGCCACCAAGCGGGGTATAGCCAATCCGCTTGTGGCTATCGCGGGCAAGGCCACACAAGTGGCTGACGGCGACCTGGATCAGGACTTCAGCCTGAAGCGCGCGGACGAAATCGGGCAACTGGCCGATGCGCTGGCCCGCATGGTGGATAACCTGCGCC
>NZ_JBAIYR010000138.1:0-5366 GCF_036763145.1 Desulfovibrio sp. 1188_IL3213
CCGCCGTCACGAACGCCGCCGCAGGCGTTGGGCTGCCCGGTGAGCGAAAAAGACGTGGCCCCCGGGCGGCATATCTGCCCGGTAAGCAGATGCAGGTTATGGATAAGATTATTGGCAAACACGCCCTGCACGCGCTGGTTGATGCCCATGCACCAGAGGCTCATGGTCGCGCCGGACTCGGCAAAAGCCCGGGCCGCGCTGTAGATCTGCTCTACCGGTACGCGGCAGATTTCCGCCACTTTTTCCGGACGGTAGTTTTCAAGAAAGGCTTTGTAGCCCTCAAAGTCAGAAGGTTTGCCCTCCGCATCCATAAAACTCACGTAACGCTGCCAGAAACGCGGATTATCCAGCTCCTCATTGATGATAACCCAGGCCATGCTGTGCATGAAGGCCAGGTCGGTGCCGGGCCGGAAAGCCACATGCATGTCGGCTATGCGCGAAGTGTTGGTGCGGCGCGGATCGGCCACAATGATCTTTACGCCCGGCTCCACCTGCTTGCGGCGGGCTATACGCCGAAAAAGCACGGGATGCGCCTCGGACGTATTGGAGCCGATGATGAAAAAACAGGTGGCCTGGTCAATGTCGGCATAGGTTCCCATAGGTTCGTCCTTGCCGAAGCTCGTCATGTAGCCGCCCACGGCCGAGGCCATGCACAGGCGGGGATTGCCGTCCACATTATTGGTGCCGAAGCCCCCCTTGAAAATCTTGTTGGCGACATAGCTTTCTTCGGTAAGGCACTGGCCCGAGCCATACCAGGCAACCGAATTGGGACCATGCGCATCAATGCTGCTGCGAAATCTGGAAGCCATCAGATCCAGGGCCTCGTCCCAGCTTACAGGCTCAAGCTTGCCGCCCTTGCGACGGCGCACCAGGGGCTGCGTGACCCTTTCCTTTGAATTGAGCACGGGGATAAGCAAAGACCCCTTGAGGCACAGCAGGCCCGCATTATGGTTGTTGGGGTCGCCCTGAATAGCCACGGCCTTGCCGTCCCTGACGCCCACAAGTACCCCGCAGCCCGTGCCGCAGTAGCGGCAGACGCCCTTTACCCATTTTTCCGGCCTGCTGTCCGCCGCATGTGCCAGAGACCCGAGCCCTGCGCCGGAGGCCGCTGCCACGGCGGCGGACATGGCAAAATATTTCAGAAAATCACGACGTGAAGTACTCATATGTTCAACCTCGCTGTTGGTCCGGCACAAGCCCATTCCCAGGTCCCGTCATGCGGGAGGCGCCTGTGCCGCCGGAAAACCCCGGCTGTTTTTTCAGGCAATGACTCCAGCCTGCGGCGCGCGACCGCCGCGCCAGGCGCTACAGGTCCGTCTTGTTGGTGGGCAGGCGGTATTCATAGGCCCGACCGTGCATGGGACTCTGATGGTAGGGATGACAGCTCACGCAGTCATCACGCTTGCCGAACTTGGCCTCCATGCGCTGTATGGACAGGGAGTGGCAGCGTGCGCACACTTCCACGCCCGGCTTGCGGGCAAAGGGAATGGCCCCCTTGCCGTCGGGCATGCCGTGACAGGTCTGACAACGCACAAGGGTGATGCCGTGTTTGCTTTCATACCATTCCTGCGCCACACGGGGGGTGCTTTTGGCATGGCAACTGTAGCAGTCGCCCTCCATCTGCGGCGCTGCAAGATGCTTGGCGGCTTCGCAGCGGTCAGTGGGAAAAGCCCAGGCCATGTAGGCGAAATAAACACCCCCCAGCACCAGCAGCGCCAGCAGGGAAAAAAGCACGATCTTGCAGGACTTCATGGCCGGATCTCCTTGATTTTCTGGGCGAACTTCTGATTTGTGGGAATACGTTCGTCAAAAACAGGCAGGTGGGCGAGGTTACGGTGGCACCCCACGCAGCCGCTGCGGGCCTGCCCGTTTTTACCTTCGTAGTTTTCGTGCGCGAGCCTGCCCATTTCAGAGACAGGTCCGTCATTTTTGGCGTTTCTGGTCAGATTCTGGTGGCAGGCCCGGCAGTTGGCGTCATCAGTAAAGCGCCGGGCTATGGGCTGCATGGCCGCACGGTCCAGATCTGCGCCGCCTTCGGTCGTGTGGACCCACAGGTCTTTCACGCCCAGCCAGGCTTTTGCCCCCAACATGCGCACCACATTGCCCGACGGAATGTGGCATTGAGAACAGCCGATGGGCTGGCCCTGGGCATCGGCCGCATGTGATGAAAAACGCATTTCTTCCTGATACACGCGCATTTCGTGGCAGGACAGGCAAAAACTGGTCCCGGAGGTGTAAGCCACCCCCGCGCCCGCCAGCGCCACGCACGCCGCCAGAATTACGCTGCCGATGATCCAGACGCGCTTTCGCGGATAAGGCATGGGTGTGAACCTCCATCAATAAAAAAGAATGCCGTTTGAAAGCACGGTCACGCTTGCCGTGCCATTGCAAAAGCTGTTACATAAAAATAAATCTTTATTTTACAAAATGTTACAGATACAAAGCAATTGTCATGCCAGTTCACATCTTTAAGAACAAGCGTGATTTTACTTACTATTTGAGAAAAACATCACAATTACCCTGAAACAGAATTCATGAAAATATGACTACTTTCATAAAAATATGACAATTTCCGACAATGACTTACTCCGCCGAACCGGGTCCGCATGCCAGCGTGCAGCCCCTATTCGTGCAACCCGCTTGTCCAAAGAGCGGTCCACCGCCCGTGCGTACAGACGTGCCTGCATCCTGAATTTTCCGCAGCGCCGCACACGCCCCTGACGCCGAAAGCGCTTCGCCCGATGAACGCCGTCCGGCGGTTGAAAATAGCTCTGGATTTCCTTGCCTCTCAAGCGTATAAGCCAATCCGGCAGACAAGGGCGGCACAGAAAAACCTGCAAACCCCGCATCGCCCGCAGGGCTTACTGACAGGCTGCAGGCGTCATGCGAGGGGGCCACGCCGTTGCTGCTGCGTCCAAATGGGGGCGTTCCGTCGCCGAAAAAACCGGCGTCAGGAGCATTTTCTAAAAAATATCTTGAATATCCTGCCAAGCTGGGCCAATATGCCGCAAATGTCGTTCGAACTCTTCGTGGCCTTGCGCTATCTGTTTTCAAGACGCAAGCAGACCTTCATCTACATCATCTCTCTCATGTCCATTCTGGGCGTGGCCCTCGGCGTTGGCGCTCTGGTCGTGGTGCTTGGCGTATACAACGGTATGACCACCGACATGCGGGACAAGATTCTTGGCGCCAATTCACATGCCATTGTCATGTCCTACCTGCCTTCGGCCTTTGAAAACGATGACGGCCTGCTGGACCGCATACGCTCCATCAAGGGCGTTACCGGAGCCACTCCCTTTGTGTATACCGAAGTGATGCTTTCGTCGGGCAACGGCGTCAAAGGCGTTGTTCTGCGGGGCATTGACCCTGAGTCCGGGCCGCAGGTGCTCTCCATGCTGCGCCAGATGCGCTCCGGGTCTGCCGCCGGCCTGCAAAAAGAAGGTGCGCCCGGCCTTATCATCGGCGAAGAACTGGCGAAACGCCTCGGCCTTGCGGTGGGCAGCCGTGTGAACCTGCTGTCGCCCTCCGGGCAGAAGACCGCATCGGGCTACGCGCCGCGCATCCGCCCTTTCGAGATAGTGGGCATATTCAAGACCGGCATGTTTGAATACGACTCGTCCCTCGCTTTCGTGCACCTTGCCGCGGCCCGCGACGTGCTCGGCCTGCCCGAAAAATATCTTTCCGGCGTGGAACTGACCGTCAACGACCTCTTCAAGGCCGACCAGATCTCCAGCCGTGTGGCGACAGAGCTTGGCTCTCCCTTTTATGTGCGCTCGTGGATGGAAATGAACGCCAACCTTTTTGCGGCCCTCAAGCTGGAAAAGATCGGCATGTTCATCCTGCTGACTATGGTGGTGCTTATCGGCTCTTTCTCCATTGTCACATCGCTTGTCATGCTGGTTATGGAAAAAACGCGCGACATCGCCATCATGATGTCCATGGGGGCCACGCGCGGCATGATACGCCGTATTTTCATGTATCAGGGCAGCATCATCGGCGTTATCGGCACGTTGCTGGGCTATGTGCTCGGCCTTACTGTGGGCTGGCTGCTCAAGCGCTACCAGTTCATCAAACTGCCTGAAAACGTCTATACTCTCGACCACCTGCCCATCAGCATCACCCTCACCGACGTGCTCATCGTGGGGGCCAGCGCCATGTTGCTGTGCTTTCTGGCAACCCTTTATCCGGCCCGCCAGGCGGCCCGCCTGGAACCGGCGGAAGCCCTGCGCTACGAGTAGCCATGTCCGCACTCTATAAATTTTCCAACGTGAATAAAGTTTTCTCCGCACCGAGCGAAAACCTTGAGATCCTCAAAGATATCAATCTTGTCGTGGAAGAAGGGGAAGCTCTTGCCATTGTAGGGGCTTCCGGTTCCGGCAAAAGCACCCTCTTGCATCTTATGGGTGCTCTTGATACTCCAAGTACGGGCGCTGTCTATTTTGACGGGCAGGACATGACCCACATGACGCCCGACCAAAAAGCGGCCTTCCGCAATAAAACCTTGGGCTTCGTTTTTCAGTTTCACCACCTTTTGCCGGAGTTTTCGGCAGTGGAAAACGTGGCAATGCCGGCCATAATCGGCGGTGAACGCCAGTCCGCCGTCATGCCCAAAGCCAGGGAAATGCTTGAACGCGTGGGTCTTGCGGCCCGGATGGACGGCAAGGTTGCCACACTTTCCGGCGGCGAAAGACAAAGGGTAGCCATCGCCCGCTCAGTGCTGATGCGCCCGCGAGTGCTGTTGGCTGACGAGCCCACCGGCAATCTGGACGAACATACCGGAGAGCAGGTGGGCGCGCTTATGAATGAACTTAACCGCGAGTTGGGCATGACTCTCGTGGTCGTGACGCATAATCGGGAACTGGCCGCAGGTATGGGCCGCATCCTGGAACTGAAAGCGGGGACTCTGTATGAAAAAAATCTTGCGTAATATCCTGTCCAACATTCTTTGCGTCACCGCTCTGGTATGCGCCGTCCAGCTTATGCCCCGCGAGGCCGGCGCGTCACAGGGTCCGCTTGTTCTGGTGCTGCCCTTTCAGGTAAATGCCGGGCCGGAAATGCCCAATGCCGCCCAGGACGTGCCGCAGATCATCACTGACCAGCTCAAGCAGAGCGGCATGCGCGTTGTGCCTATGAACACGGCGCGCCAGTTGCAACGCAGCAGCGGTGAAACCATTGACCTTGCCACAGCGCGCGCCCTGGGCCGGCAGGCCGGAGCGCAGCTTGTTATTTATGGCAGCTTCAACCAGCTTGGCGATGGTTTCAGCATGGATACGCGCCTTGTCCCCGTGCAGCAGGGCGAAGCCATACCTGCCGGTTTCGAGCGCAATTCGCTTGTGGCCCTCAGCGACTGTGCCAGCACCCTGGCA
>NZ_JBAIYR010000139.1:0-5346 GCF_036763145.1 Desulfovibrio sp. 1188_IL3213
GCTCCCCACCTTGGCGCGCCGCATCCCGCAAGCAGTACTCGCCATGCGGCTGCGCCTGTCGTTTTCTGCGGATTCCGGCCTTCCTGCCTCTGCGGCATATCCTGCGCCTTAAATTCTGAACTTCTCCACATGCCTGTGGAGCAATCTCCTTAGAAATGCTCTTTCCCCACTGACGCCGCCGCATAGCGGGCTTTTTGCGCCTTGTCCTGCGGCTTGCGGTCTCCCCCGCCGCCAGCGCCCAACGCGCCACACAAAACCGCAGACAGGCCACAACCGGGCAAAAAGACCGCGCCAAGGCCCCGAAATATGAAAATAAATGCAGAAATAAAATTCATCCTTGCATCGTATGTTTTTTTACTTTATTATCTCCAGAACATCACATCAAACAGCGTGGCGTCCTGCTACTTTCTTCGGAATACCCCCGGCATCATGTCACAGCTTCTGTAGATTCAGCGACATTCATGTTCGCATCTTAAAAGAATCTTCAATGCATATCTGAAAAAACAGTTTTTTTCATTATGTAACATGTGCAAAAGAGTCATACTTCATTTACACATACCAATTGCAGTATAGTGCAACATGAATGTGAATGACACAAATTTTCCGCCCCGGCCCGTGTACCCGCCCCAGGGCAACCCGGCAGGTGTAAGCAAAGGAGGCAAATCACAATAGATAAACCATTTTTTTCTGCACAATATGATGTTTTGTTCTCACAATACTTTTTATAACACTTTATGGAAGTTCGGTTTGTACCGAGGAGGCGTTCATCTGCCGGTGCCGTCAACGCTGATGACTCCAGCAAGTTCGTTTTGACGATCAATTATTGTTCGTCCTTCCATATACTCGCCCGTTTACGGGCTACACCCGCGACATTTCCATGCCACGGCAGAAGGAGGGTATATGGCAAAAATTTCTATCCAAAATATTTCTAAAGTCTTCGGGCCACAGCCGGAACAGGCTCTCGAACTGGCCGCCGAAGGCGCCTCACGCGCGGACATTCTGCGAAAAACCCGCACCACGGTGGCCCTGCGCGACATTTCCCTTGATATTACAGACAGCGAACTGCTTGTCATCATGGGGCTTTCCGGCAGCGGCAAGTCTACACTGCTGCGCTGCCTCAACGGGCTGATCATGCCCAGCTCCGGCCGTATTCTTGTGGACGGCGCGGACATAACCACCATGAATGCCAAAGAGTTGCGCCATGTGCGACAACGCTGTTTCGGCATGGTGTTTCAGAATTTTGCTCTTTTTCCGCACCGCACGGTATTGCAGAACACCGCCTTTGGCCTTGAAGTCATGGGTGTATCTGAAGTCCAACGCCTGAAAAAAAGCGAAGAAATGCTTGAGCGCGTCGGCCTTGCACAGTGGAAAAACTCCTTCCCCGGTGAGCTTTCCGGCGGCATGAAGCAGCGCGTGGGCCTGGCCCGCGCCCTGGCCCTTGAACCGCAAGTGCTGCTCATGGACGAAGCCTTCAGCGCCCTTGACCCCCTTATCAGGCAAGAAATGCAGGACGAGTTGCTGTCGCTTCAGGAAGACATTCAGAAAACCATTGTTTTCATTACGCATGACCTTAACGAGGCATTCAAGCTCGGTGACCGCATTGTTCTGCTTCAGGACGGAGCCGTTGTGCAGACCGGCACGCCCGAAGACATTCTTCAGGCTCCGGCCAACGATTACGTAGCCCGCTTTGTTGCATCGGCCGACGCCTCGCAAGTGCTGACCGCCGCCAGCGTCATGAAGCGTTCCGAAGATACTGCGGTGCTTGGCCTGGACGGTCCGCGCGCTGCCCTGCGCAAAATGCGCATCCACTCCATTGCTTCGCTTTTTGTTCTGGACCGTCACCGCCGCTTTGTGGGCATTCTTAATGCCGATGACGCCGAGGCCCTGGTCAGCGCGGGACGTTCAGACCTTACTGAAATAACCCGCACGGACATTGTGACGGTGACGCCTGACACACCGGTGACAGAGCTTGTGCCGCTTATGGCCGAATTGCCCTACCCGCTGGCTGTGGTAGACAGCCGCCGTCGCCTGCAGGGCGTCATCGTGCGTGGGCTGCTGCTGGGCGCGCTGGTGGAGCATAATGACAGGAGGGGTGCGCATGCTGCCTAGATTGCCCCTGGCCGGCTATATTGACAGCGGCGTGGAATTTCTGGTGGAGCAGTTTTCCGGCGTTACCCGCGCCGGGTCCGCCATCATGCTTGCCCTGCTGGACCGTTTTGAAGAATTTCTGCTGCTGCCGCCGCCGTGGCTTTTTATTCTGCTTCTGGCGGCCCTGGCGTGGTGGGTAACGCGCAGGCCCGGCCTGCCTGTATTCGTGGCTCTGGGCTTTGGCCTTTTGTGGAATCTCGGCCTGTGGGCGCCCACCATCAGCACGCTGGCCCTGGTGCTTTCAGCCACGCTGCTTTCCGTGCTGGTGGGTGTACCCTGCGGCATTCTTGCGGCCATGTCCCCCACGGCGCGCAAGATTGTCATGCCCGTGCTGGACGTCATGCAAACCATGCCCGCCTTTGTCTATCTTATACCGGCCATTCCTTTTTTCGGCATCGGCAAGGTCAGTGCGGTGGTGGCTACGGTCATTTTTTCTGTGCCTCCGGCCATACGCTTCACCTGCCTGGGCATACAGCAGGTTCCCCGCGATCTTGTGGAATGCACCGAAGCCTTTGGCGCAACGCGCATGCAGCGCCTGTACAAGCTGGAACTTCCCCTGGCTATGCCCACTATTGTCGCGGGCGTAAACCAGACCATCATGCTGGCCCTTTCAATGGCCGTCATCGCGGCCATGATCGGCGCGCGCGGCCTGGGGGGCGAAGTGTGGAAGGCCATTCAGCGCCTCAACATCGGCATGGGTTTTGAGGCCGGGCTTGGCATTGTTATTGTTGCCATCACCCTTGACCGCCTCTTCCGCGCGCTGGCGCAGAAAAGCTCCGGCAAGAAAGCCCATCAGGGTATGTAACCTTGAAGTGCTTGCTGACGAAGCAGCTCGCCCTGCAAGTATTTCGCGGCGCGGATGTTTCCAAATACCCGCGCCGCGCGTTCCAGCTTTTTTCAAAGCCGGACTGCTCAAGGACCTGCTTTAAAAGCTCCCGTACCCGCACTGCTGTTGCGGCATCCCGTTTATGCGCGACGGCGGAACGGGCGACCATGACCAGTCCGCATGGGCCGCGCATCGGCGCCGTTGTCGTGACCGGCAAAAGAAAAACCTTGTAAAAGGAGGACCAATGAAACTTCGCATACTGATTCTCGCCGTGGCCTTTGCCCTGTTCTTTTCAGCCGAAGCTATGGCAAAAGATAAAAAAGAGGACAAAAATCTCCAGCTTGTTTACGTGGAATGGGACTGCGCCAATGCCTCAAGCCACCTTGCAAAGGCTGTGCTTGAAGACAAGCTGGGCTACAAGGTGGAACTGCTGCCCGTGACCCAGCCCATCCTCTGGACAAGCCTTGCCACCGGCGATGCCGACGCCATGGTGACCGCGTGGCTGCCCGACACCCACAAAGACATGCATAACAAGGTCAAAAACAATGTGGAAGTGCTCGGCAAGCTCACGGGCGGGGCGCGCCTTGGCCTGGCCGTGCCCGACTATGTGCCGCTGAAGTCCGTGGAAGAACTGAAGGCCAATGCCGGAAAGTTCAAGGGGCGGATCGTGGGCATCGACCCCGGCGCGGGCGTCATGCAGCTTACGGAAAAGCTGATGAAAGACTACGGCATTGACAATATGGAACTGCTGGAAGGCAGCGACACCATCATGACCTCAAGCCTGGCGGACGCCATCCGCAACAAGGAATGGATAGTGGTCACGGCATGGTCGCCCCACTGGATGTTCGGGCGCTGGAACCTGCATTACCTTGAAGACCCCAAGGGCAGTCTCGGCAGTGAAGAAGGCATCTACAATGTGGCGCGCAAGGGGCTCAAGGACGATCACCCCGCAGCCTACGCCTTTTTGTCAAAATTCTCTTACGCCACTCCCGAGCAGTTACAGCAGCTTATGGCCTGGAATCAGGAAAAGGGCGCGGACCCGATGAAAAATGCCCGTCGCTTCATGAAAGAACACCCCGAACTGGTGGAAGCCTGGCTGGCAAAGTAAACAGACAGGACAGTTTCAGAGCGGTTTCGCCTTGAAACAGCTCTGACGGCTGCGCGGGCAGGCGCCCGTCACGAGGGCGCAAGCCTGCCGCAGCCGCTGCCCGAAAAACTTGCGAACCCGAAGGACTTGCGAACCCGAAGGACTTGCGAACCCGAAGGACTTGCGAAAAAGACGCACACTGCGCATACGCGCTGTAAAACGCCGCACGTGCGCACCGTAAAGTCTGGGGAAATACATCCTCAAAGGCAAAACCCCCGAAAAAGCGCAAACAGTGTTCACTGCTGCCAGAAAGTCCCCCGTCATCAGATCGATGCGGGGGACTTTCTTTGATTCATGGCAAGCGGAACAGGCAATCAGGCGACGATGCGCCCCGTGAGCCGCTGTTCAGAGCCCGCGCCTCAGGCGTTTACGCCTGTTTCAGGCTGGTAATGAGCTCGCCCAGACGTTTGGCCTGCTGTGCCAGGTCTTCCACCGCGCCGGAAGCTTCGCGCATGGCCTGGGCCGTCTGCCCCACCATATCATTGACCTGCACTATGGACTGATTGATTTCCTCGCTGGCCGCGGACTGTTCTTCACTGGCTGTGGCAATGGCCCGCACCTGGTCTGCCGTGGTTTCCACATTGCTGACGATCTGGCGCAGGGCTTCGCCGGACTGGCTGGCAAATCCGGTGGCAGTTTCAATTTCCTCCACCGCCTTGTCCATACCGCTTACGCTTTTGGCGGTACTTTCCTGAATGGCGGTAATGGCATTTCCCACGTCCTGGGTGGAAGCCATGGTTTTTTCCGCCAGTTTGCGCACCTCATCCGCCACCACGGCAAAGCCGCGCCCGGCGTCTCCGGCCCGGGCAGCCTCAATGGCCGCATTAAGCGCCAGCAGGTTGGTCTGGTCCGCTATGTCGGATATGACGCCCATAATGCGGTTGATGGCCTGGGCATGCTCATTGAGCTGGTTCATGTCTTTTTTGAGCACCAGAGAAACCTTGTGAACCTGGTCAATGCTTTGCAGGGCCTGGCGCACGATATGCGCGCCGTTTTCCGCATTGCCCCTGGTTTCGTCAGACACGCCCGACGCCATTGATGCGTTGCCCGCCACCTCGCGCACGGTGGAGTTCATCTCGTTCATGGCAGTTGCCGCCTCGCTCAGGCGGGTCGCCGACTCGGCCGACATATGGTTTGACTGGCTGATGCGCGCCGTAAGCTGGTTGGATGCCGAAGAAATGATGGTGACCACTTCCTCCAGCTGCCCGGCTGCAGCCAGCATGCC
>NZ_JBAIYR010000140.1:0-5339 GCF_036763145.1 Desulfovibrio sp. 1188_IL3213
GGCAAGCTGCCGCAGGAACGCCTGGAGCCGCTGTGCGCCATGTTCCGCGAGCGTGCCAACAACCTCAAGGCCCTGGCCGAAAGCTTCCGCCCCCTGCTGGTCACTGCGGCAGAACTTGAATTTGCTGAAAAAGACGCCGCCAAACATCTGACGGAAGCGGGCAAGGCCCATCTGACGGCCCTGGCCGCCGTATTCGCGGCCTGCGAACCCTTTGCGGCCGAAAGCCTTGAGGCTGCCCTCAACGCCTACGTGGCTGACAACGGCCTCAAATTCAAAGAGGTGGCCCCGCCCCTGCGCACTGCCCTTATGGGCTTTATGGGCGGCTCGCACCTGAACGAAATCATGGCTTTTCTCGGCAGGGACGAAACCCTGGCCCGTCTGAAAAAAGCGGCGGGGTAAGGCTCGCAAAAGCGCGAAGGTGACGCCTCTGAGCTGTCAGAACAGCAGTCCTTCCCCTGATTTTCATATGATACTGGAAACAGATCGAAAATTGACAGGAGAACGATGATGGACGCTTCTGTGAGTATTCTTTATATTACGTATAATAGACTGGCGTATACGAAAGTAACGCTTCCGGCCCTCGTTGAAAATGCAGGGGCGAATTTTGAACTGACCATTGTCGATAATGGGTCCACAGATGGCACGGTAGATTACCTGCGCGAATTTGCAAGGCGTCATCGTAAGCAGATTAAGCATGTTTTTTTTCTTGAAAAAAATATGGGTATTTCTACTCCAACCAACGCTTTTTGGCGTACTTCAAATGCCGAATTTTTGGGTAAGGTTGATAATGATACCCTAGTGCCACGCAATTGGCTCAAGCGACTTTTAGAAGCCCATCAACGTGTGCCGGATCTCGGGGTTATTGGCGGTTTTCATTTTAACCTAGGGTATGTGGATGTTCCAGCTCTGGAAAAACGGGTCGTTTCTGTGGACGGAGTCCAATTGATCCCCGATGCGTATATTGGAGGGTGTTGCTATCTTTTTCGACGGAGCCTGCAGCGTTTAATTGGGGATCTCGCTATCAGTCCCCAAAAAACTCTTGGGTGGACAGGTTACCAAAAAGAAATTTTCCGACGAGGTTACATAAATGGCTATCTCTACCCGCTGCTGCAAGTAGAGCATTTTGACGATCCGCTTGATCCGCACAACTGTTCTTTGGGGATTCACAGGGATGCGTCGCTGCACTCTTTTGGCGATAAAGGGATAGCTTTGGATCGCAGAGAAATTCTTGCTTGGTATGTACGCGATGCGGCTCGTGTCGTTTCAGGGATTTCGTTGAAGGAAATTCTCTAATAACCTTACTGGTTGATTAGCAGCCCGAAAAAATTAAACAGGGTGAATGTGCTATGAGCCAAAAGTGCCAAAAAGGTTTTGCTGTTTCAATTATTGGGAAAGCAAGAACCTTTGACGATATTGCAATTCCATTACACCTCGCGCTACGCAGGCTTGGGCATAGCACCTCGCTTATTCGGAACAGCCTTGATCCAGAAAAAATAAATATTGTTTTTGGTCTTTTTAATCTCTCCGAAGATGAAATATCATCCTTACCAGAAAATATTATTATTTATAATCTGGAACAACTGATTGAAGGCAGCAAAGGACTCTATCCTGCCTATATAAAAGCCTGTTCACGTTTTGAAGTTTGGGATTATAGCAGAGAAAATATTAAGCGGTTTGAAGCAAAGTTCGGCATCACAGGCGTGCGGCATGTTCCGTTTGGGTATTGCCCAGAAATGACCCGTATCGATCCATGCTATCCT
This sequence comes from Desulfovibrio sp. 1188_IL3213, assembly GCF_036763145.1. Lineage (NCBI taxonomy): Bacteria > Pseudomonadati > Thermodesulfobacteriota > Desulfovibrionia > Desulfovibrionales > Desulfovibrionaceae > Desulfovibrio > Desulfovibrio sp. 1188_IL3213. The sequence goes on from NZ_JBAIYR010000140.1 coordinate 1,761, forward strand.
AAAGATATTGATGTGTTGTTGTATGGGGCGATGAATGAGCGTCGCGTATCGCTCATTAAGAAGTTACGCGCTGCTGGTGTGAATGCTTTAGGTTTTGATGGAGTTTTCGGGCTGCACAGAGATATTTTAATAGCTCGTTCAAAGATAGTCTTAAATGTCCATTACTACATCCCTGGAATTCAGGAGATTATACGCTTGGGATATTTATGGGCAAACAGAAAATGTGTCGTATGCGAATGCAATGTAGACACAGAGGTGCATGAGGGGTTTGAAAGTGCCTGCATCTACGCGCCGTACGAACAGCTAGAGGAAAAGGTTATAGATCTTCTCCAGCGACCAAGAGCAATTATGGCTATGGAAAAGGCAGCTTTTTTGCAGTTTGGTCGTAATGCCTATGAAGAGATACTCAGAACCGTCGTGGGCACGGGGGAGGCCCAGCCCAAGGTGTTTGCCCCCATGCCGACTTTTCTTAATGTCGGTTCTGGGAAGGATTTTTTGACTCAAGCTATTAATGTGGATATTTCCGCACGTTGGAACCCGGATATTGTTTTGGATATATCGCGGCCGTTGGATTCAGAGATTACTTATGAAACTAGTCGGTTTGGGGCAGTGCAAATCAAGCCGGGGATGTTTAGAAATATCCGGTTGTTTGATGTTCTCGAGCACGTAGAAGACGTGTTGACTACCATGAGCAATTTGTTGGCGCTACTCGGAGATGGCGGTGTTCTGCACATTTGTGTCCCTTACGAGCTTGGACTTGGCGCCTGGCAGGACCCGACCCATCGACACGCCTTCAATGAAAACAGTTGGCTCTATTATACAGAATGGCATTGGTATTCAGGGTGGCGTGAAGCTCGTTTTGATCTTGAAGGCTGCCAGTACAAGCTGTCTTCAGTGGGAAAAGACATGCGCAAGGCCGGCATCGCAATGGATGTTGTTTTGCGCACGCCCCGAGCGGTGGACGCTATGGAAGTTCAACTGCGAAAAAGAGCCACAACGTTTGATGAAAAGACCATGTTTGACCGACAATCCCGCGCTTGCTACTCCAAGGCTCAGCCCCAGTGGGCAACGCAAGATTTCGGTGAAACTGAGTTGTGATCGAAGATGAAATGATTTTGTTTTTTATGGTTTTTCAGGCGATATCTTTTTATATTTTTAACAATAAAGTTACCCTAAATGGGCATATTATGCCAGATAAAAAAGAGAATTTTCTTCCCTCAAGTGTTTGGCCTGATCAAGACAGCGCCCATGCAGCTGTGATTGATCTTATAGACGCGTGCAATTTAAGGTGCCCTGAATGTGTTCGTGGTTCTCGAACTATGAAAAATTCTTCAGGTAAAATGGATTTAGAGTTATTTAAAAGAATATGCAGTAAGCTTATTAAAGAAGGCATAGATAAGGTCTATTTGTATAATTGGACAGAGCCTTTTCTAAATAGGGATATCGCATCATTCATTCGGGTTGCAAAGTTCTTTGGTTTAAAAACAGTGATTTCGTCTAATTTTTCTGTATGTAATGCTCCTATCCAAGAAGCTTTTGGGGCGGGCCTCGATGAGTTGATTGTCTCTGTTAGTGGGTTTTCAAATAAGATCCAACAAATATACCATAGAGGATCCAATGTTGAAGTTGTTAAAAATAATTTGCGGCTGGTAGGATCAAATAAAGAATTTGTAAGTAAAACAAAAATAAAATACTTGTTATTTGATTATAATCAGAATGAATCATTTCTGATGTGTCAATTTGCTAAAATGCTAGGTATGCATTTTTTTGTTACAAAAGCATGTGGTGATCCATTAAAATGTAAAAATGTAGCGAAAACGTCTGTAACGTTTAAAGAGAAGAGGTCTGTTATAATTGATGATGTTGAAAATGTTGAATATATAAGGTATGTTGCTGAAAGGTTCTCCGCAAAAGATGGACATATGTGCCTAGTTGGAATCAGCCCGACTATAGATTTTATGGGAAATGTATATTTGTGCTGTGATCGTCCAAACTTAAAAGTGTTTCATTTGGGAAAATATCTTGAGATGTCAGTTGAAGAGATGCTTTTGAAAAAATATTTACACCCTGAATGCAAAAACTGTACATCTACAAAGTTCTGTAAGCTATCTGTGCCGCAAGAGGCGGCGATGATGAACGCTCTTTTTAAGCCCGGTGTGTAATATTTGAAAAAAGTGTCGCAAGGTTAATTAAAGACAAAAACCTGCGCTGGCGTCTGCTCCCACAGTTGCAGGACAGGTTTTTTGTAAGTGCTACTGATACAGCGCGCTCATGGAGCGCAGCAGATTGATGAACAGGCCGTCCAGCCCCAGAACGAAGGTTTCCACATGGTCGGCCATGATGACCAGCAGCAGGCCCACAAAGAAAAAGCCCACGCCGATCTTGGCCGGAAAGCCGAACTCCATAATATGAATCTGGGGTGACGTTCGGGCTACAAGGCCCAGCGCCACCTCGACCATAAACAGCGCCACCATGACCGGGGCCGCGATCTGCAGGGCCAGCACAAACATCTGCGCGGCCAGGTGCAGTATCTGCCACAGAATGTTGGATCCGATGAACAGCGCCCCCGGCGGCACTATCTTGAACGATGCCGCAAAGCCCTTGATCATGTACAGATGCCCGTCCAGGGCCAGAAAAGTCAGCAGCGACACCATCCAGAGAAAAAACGCCGTAATGCCGGTCTGGTTTCCTGTGAGCGGGTCCGCAAAGTTGATCATGGTAAAGCCCATCTGGAATCCCAGCAGTTCTCCCCCCGCCTGAATGCCCATAAACAGAAAATTGACGGCCATGCCCAGCACAAGGCCAAGCACCGCTTCGCCCAGAACCATGAGCACGAGATCAAAGGGATGCGCGGGCATGTAGCTGCCCGGCAGGGCCAGATGCGGCCACACGCCCAGTGTAAACACAAGGGTTACGGCGGCTTTGACCTGAATGGGAATGTTGTTTGTGGAAAAAACAGGCAGCATGAACATGACGATGCTTACGCGCATCATGGTCAGTATGAGGCTCAGAACCTCGGCCTGGTTATATCCGAACACGTCCATGCGTGTTGTTATGCAAGATGATTGCCAAAATTGTAAATAGCGGGCTCAGGCTGGTCAGCTTGCTGGCTGGTCCATTGCGCTACATGCGTATTGTGAGCGGCACAGGAAAAAACGGCATTTCCCTGGCCGCGAAGTTTGTTGAGAAAGCGGGCAGGATGTTGCGTCGACAGGACAAGAGTCGAGAAACTTCGTCGGTGGGCAAGCAGTCGAGATGTCTTGCCGTTGGACCAATATGCCGAAGTGCCATGCCCTGGAGCATTTTCACTTTGAAACTGCTCTGGCGGCTGCATGAGTAAGCGCGATGTATTTGTGCTGGTAAAATCCGAAGCGGGCGTGTCTTAAACTTTGAGCATGTCCATTCTCAAAATTAATCTGCTTTACTGTTCGTGCGGAGCCTTTGTGCCTGAACGCCCCGTCATGCCCTTGGGCTGCTGGTGGCGCAGCCCGTGAAAAACCCAGGCTGCCAGCAGGGCCACCAGCAACGAGGCAGTAAGCAGCACCGTGCTGTGGGCTGCCGAAAAGGCCAGCCGCGCCG
>NZ_JBAIYR010000141.1:0-5336 GCF_036763145.1 Desulfovibrio sp. 1188_IL3213
GCCGCCCACAGAGCGGGAACAGGCGCTGGCTCAGGGGCTGCGCACCCTGCGCCGCCAAATGGCACTGGAAGAGGAAGCCGCCAGACAGGTGGTTGTAAGCCATATGCTGACAGAAGCGGCCCGCTGGCGCGAAAGCTACAAGGCGCAAATGGTGCTGGCCCGCAACGGCCTGCTGGACACTGCGCCCGGCATGGATATTACCGGAACTGTCATTGAGGCCATGAACCTGCATGAACCCGCATTTGCAGCCCTGCCCACGGTACATGTTGAGGGCGGCGACAGCGCGGCGGCAAAAGATACGGAGCATTCTGCACCTTCGGTCAAGCAGAGCCAGCCGGCCGAAACAGGACCAGCCCCCAAAAAGCGGTAGCCTCATATCCGTGGCGGGCGACTGCTCCCGCGTTCGCCAGAGCAATTTCAAAGTTCAAATGCTCCGGAGCAGACCCACTTTGAAATGCTTCACATTTCAAGGTTTTCATTCAGCCGGAAAATGCCCTTCCCAAACAAGCCAAGGCCCCTTTTTTCAGCAGCTGAAAAAAGGGGCCTTGCAAAAAACCGAAACAACCTCTTGCCCGCCGGGGCCAAGAACTCAGCTATTCCGCGGGGGCGGTTTCGCTTTTTTCTGCCTGTCCGTTTTCATCAACGGGCTTGAGGCTGTGCATGTATATCTGCTGCGGGCCGTCAGTGCATTGGGGAACCTGAAGCCCGATGCGCTCGCGCGAATTGATGACAATGGGTCCGGCCAGATTGAGTGCCGCCTCGCCGGGTTGCCCGGCGGGGATGGCAACCGTCACCAGAACAGCGGCCTCATCCAGGCACGAGATGCGCAAAAGCTGCTTTTCGGCTTCGCCCATGGCAGGCGCATACGCGCCTTTTTCCATAAAACTGTAGGGGTCGGCCACCAGCAGGCCCACCACAGGATTATTCATGCTTTGCAGGATAAGCAAAGGGGCTTCGGGCCGAATCTGCAGCAGTATGAAGTCCCGTTCATTTTCAAAACCGGCCAGCCCGCGCGGAAAATGTACAACCTTGTCGGCATCGACGCTCCGGCGGCCAAGGCGGGTGTCGATTTCTATTTCTTTGTTTCGTGCCATAATTCAGCAGCCACCATAAGGTCGTTGTTACTGGTTTCAAGGGCGCGGCGGTTTTCCTCCACAACCCGTTTATACACTTCCTCGCGGTAAACGGTTGTGTCGCCCGGCACTTCCAGGCCAAGCTTGACCTGTTTGCCCTGCATACCCAGAACGGTTATGCGTATATTTTCACCCAGGTACAGGCTTTCACCCGGGCGGCGCGTCAGTATAAGCATAGATGCTACCTGTTAGATGTACTTGGCAAGGCTCAACTGCATAATCATTGAAGAAGACTGAAGCACCGTCTGGTACGTCAACTGCTGCCGCGTCAGCTTTGCCAGCAGCTCTGTCAGGTCAATGTCTTCAGTGTAGCTCAATCGCTCTTCCTGGTCCAGCTTTTGAAAGCTGAGCACGTCCTGCGCCATGCTGACGCGGTTTTCCAGTCCGCCGATGCGGGCTTCCTGCGCAAGAATATGGGCCTGGGCCTGTTCGATGGCGGCCAGGCTTTTCTGGCAGCCTTCCTGATTGTTGTTTTCGCAGTAAGCGATGAATTCGCCCACCACTTCAAAAAGATTCTTGCCGCCCTCAAGCGACGGCTGGCCGTCATAGTAGCCCCCGAAAATATCCTTGCCCACGTTGTTCACGGAGATGTAGGTTCCCTGCATGATCTCCAGATTCAGGTTGGCGCGCGAGGGATGGATGAGCACCTGCGTACCCGCCTTGATCTGCGTTGTCGCCGGGATAATGCCTGTGGTGTCCATATCCATATAACCGCCGGGAACCGGCAGGCGAACCGTGCCGCCCCCCGTGGTCTGCCCCGAAGCCGTGACCCAGGTTCCGCCGTTGTCCAGACTGTAGGAATAGTTGAACGCCGTACCCGTGGTCCCAAGATCCACGTCAGTGTCCATACGCACCAGCACGTTATTGCCGAAAGCGCCGTAGGCCTTTGTTTCCAGCCCGGCGGGACCGCCCATGACGGTCATTTCCGGCGGCGGATCGTTATCGTCGCCCTGATAGACGGCCGTGGGGCGTATATACACGAGCGTGCCGTTGTTGGCGCCGGGGCCAAGGCTTATATCCGCCGCGCTGACGGCCATGTCCTGGTTCATGGTGATGGTCACGCCGTCGGCCACCAGCGTGCGGCTGCCCGCCGCCACGGTTTCGGTTTTCCAGGTTTCGCCGCCGTCCTTGGACCAGCGATATGTCAGCGCGTTAGCGCCAAGAGTGCCGGTATCCGTGAACTGCACCATCATGGAGCTGTTGCTTGCGCCTTCAATGGAGTAGTTGCCCCCGCTGATCGCGGTATTCCACGTATCGTCCCAGCAGGTCAGGCCCAGGCCCTGCTCAAAGGCATTGAGGTCATAGCGCTGCCCGCCAAAGATGCTTTTGCCGTTAAACTGCGTGTTGGACAGATTGAGTATCTGACCGAAAATTTCGCGCGCCTCCTCGGCAATGAGCTTGCGCTGATCGGCCGTGGTTCCTGTGGCGGCCTGCTCCATGCGGCTCTTGAGGCTGATGATGGTATTGCTCAGTTGCGTTCCAAGCACGCTGTCCGCCAGCTCAAGCCAGCCCTTGGCCGTATCGCAGTTGGACTGATACTGCTTGGTTGCGCTGATATCATCCCGTGTCATGAGCACACGATACATGCCCGCAGGATCGTCGGAAGGACGGTTGATCTTTTTCTGCGTTGAGCCTTGCTCGTTACTTTCCATATATGCAGAAAGGCTTTTCTGCATCTGCCCCACCATGGTATTGTACATGGAGCTTTGTGTTACGCGAATGGACATGGCAACTCCTTGAGCATATTCCCGCCGGAAAATACGTGTCCGCCTGATGCAAGGCTCTGGTACAGCCACGGACAGGCATGAAGATATTGCGCCTGCTATCCGGGCTTGACCCGGCGGTTCAGATCAGTTCGTCCGCTCCCGCGTCCGCCAGAGGAATTTCAAGAAGAAATTGCTCTACTGCTTGAGGCCCAGCAGGGTTTGCAGCATCTGGTCGGCAGTGGTGATAAGCTTTGCCGCCGCCGTGTAAGAGTGCTGATACTTTATGAGGTTGGACATTTCCTCATCCAGGTTCACCCCTGTCACCGAGGTCACGCGGTCTTCAAGGTCGGTGGACAGGGCCGTGTGATATTCCGAATTGGTCTTGGCAAGCCGCCTGTCAGCGCCCACGGTGGTCACCAGCGTGGCGTAATACTCACCGATGCTCTGGTTGCTCACGGTCTTCCAGGTGGTGGAGACCGTCACCTTTTTGCCGGCAAGCTCCCCGATGGCCGTGGCAGTGACGTTATCGCCCTTGTTGGCCTGATTCTGCCCGTTCACGGCCCCGGCGGCGATCAGGTTGACATTGGTGTGCAACTGGCTGCTGACCGCCATGTTGGTGGCGCTGTCGCCCGTAAAAAACGTGTTGATGCCCAGCGCGGCCATAAGCCCAGTGCTGTCCACCCCCATAGCAAAACTCACGTTACAGGCCGGATTGGCCTCTATGAGCAACTTGCCGTCCTGAATGGTCGCCTTGAGCATGTTCAGGCCGGGCGCGTTCTTGTCGGCAAAGCTGCTGTTGATGACGTTGCATACGTCCTGCAGGGTGTGCTGCGCCGGGTCAAAGTTTACGGTTCCGGGCGGAGTGATGGAGCTGAAGTCCAGTGTATTGACGCCGGTATCCGTTTCGCGAAAAGCGCCGGTGGTCTTGTCGTAAAAATAGATGTTCACGTTGCCGCTTTGCAGCTTGTCCGCATAGGGCAGGATGGCCTGGGGCGAACCGAGGGGCTGCTGCGTGCTCTGCACCATCTGCGAACCCTGGGCATAGCTGAGCATTTCCGTGCCGGTTCCCTGACTGTGAAGGCGGTTGACCTCCCAGATAAGGGACGAAGCCACGGCATTAAGCTCGTCGAGATAGCGGCCGCAGTTGTCGTCACGCACGGTGAAGTATGAGCTCAGCTTGCCGCCGGTAACGCGGTTCCTGTTTTCCGAACCGTCAAAAAAGGTCTGGGGCGTCACGTTCTGCGGGCCGCGCGTAGGCTCTATCCAGTACAGGCCGCTCATGGGCATGATGTCGAACTGGTCGCCCGCAGTGAAATTGTCTGTGGCGGTGAAGGAAATCTTGAGATTCTTCACCTGTACGGGGTCCGCCTTGCCGTCGCCGTCGGTGTCGGTGATCTCGAAGCGCATTTCCTTGCCGTCTTCGTCACGCAGCCAGGTCTTGCCGCCGTCGAGCGACACGCGGAAGCTGGGCGGGGGCACATCGCCCGCCTTGCCGCCGGTAACGATATCCACGGTGTATTCGTGGTTGTCCGTACCCTGAAATTCAACGGCGCCCTTATAGGCCGATCCGACGCTCAGATGACTTTCGGCGCGCGGCCCCATCACTTCGAGCACATTGACGTTCTGCCCCTGCACCAACGGCTGGCCGGTGGTGAGCTGCACGGTGAAGTTGCCCTTGCCGTTGTCGATGGTCTCCACATCCACAAGGCTTGCCAGCTCGCGCACCATCTGGTCGCGCTGGTCAAGCAGCGCGTTGGGATTGCTCACGCCGTCAACGGTATTGGTGGTGATCTGCCTGTTGAGGTCGGCAATGCCTTTGGACAGGGCATTGATGCGGTCCACAGACTGCTTGATGGAAACATCCATCTCGTTCTGGATGGCTTTGAGCCCTGCCGCAGTGCTGCTGAACATGTCGCTCAGGTTGTCGGCCTGCGAAAGCAGGCTTTCACGATAGGCATTGTCGTCAGGCAACTGGGTAAGATCTTGCCAACCCTTGAAAAAATTATCCAGAGACGAGCTTATGCCCGCCCGGTTGGATTCGTTGAACAGGTTTTCCACCGAAGAAAGCACCATGTCCTGCTCTTTCCAGCGGGAAGAGTTGGTGGACTGGCGCACATAGGAGCGCTCAAGAAAGGCGTCAAAAAAGCGCAGGATCTGCTGGGCATTGACGCCAAGACTTTCGCCGCCCGGTTTGGCGGTGATGGTTCCGGCGTCACGCTGGTCTACATACCGGCGGGAATAGCCCTCGGTATCGGCGTTGGCAATATTGCTGCCGGTAACCGATATCCACGCCTGTGAAGCTCCAAGAGCTGTCTTGCCGATATTGAGCAGACCGTTAAGCATGACCTAGAGCCTCCCTGAGATAAGCGCCGCCTCGGGATGATTCTGTACGCGCATGCCGCCGCGGCGGCCGTAGGTTTCCGCCTTGGGGGGCATGGCCTGGCTTGTGAGAGCCTGGAGCGTGCGGCTGCTCTGGTCGAGCAGCGCCAGCGAAAGC
>NZ_JBAIYR010000142.1:0-5323 GCF_036763145.1 Desulfovibrio sp. 1188_IL3213
CCGTCCGGCACGTCGGCCCCGGCTGCATCCGGGCCGGAGTGGAGGGCGTGAGAGGTGTTGTTGTGCCCGTTGTCAGGGGCAGCGGCGTCACGCTCCTCCGCGCTGGCCGGAGTTTGTTCATGGTCGCCGGCAACGGCCAGATCATCCGGAACGAACATGGGGCGCATGGCGCCCATACCCTGCATGTGCGGGGCTTCTCCGGTGCCGTGGATGGTTACGGTTACGGTGGTTTGGGCCGAACCGCCGTGTCCGTCAACCACGGTAACGGTGAATACGTCATCAAGCGTGTCGCCATCGTTGAGGGCCTTTACGGCGGCGGCGTCCTTGTGCAGCACATAGGTGTATGACCCGTCGGGGTTGAGATAGAATGTGCCGTACTGTCCTTCGGTGGTCTGGGCAACGGCCCTGGGCGTGTCCGACTTGTCCGGGTCAGCGATGACAAGCTGGCCGTACATGGCAGAAACGTCGTCCTCCGAGACTGAAAGGTAGGCCTGTTGCACTGTGGGCGCGTCATTGGAGCCGGTGATGGTGAAGGTCAGCGGTGTGGTGATCGATTTGCCGCTGGCGGTAACCTTGACCAGAAAAACGTCCGTGAAGGTTTCGCCTGCACCAAGTTTTTGGCTTTCGCTGATGCCATATGGCGAAAGGTTATAGTTGTAAGTGCCGTTGCTGTTGAGCGTAAGCGTGCCATACTGGCCTTCCGTACCGCTTTGGAGGGAAAAGGCGGGATTGGAGTAGCCGGGAATAAGCAGATTGCCCAGCAGGCTTGTTGTGCCGTCCAGCACTGTGGTGAGGCTGATGCTGCCCAGCAGGCCGCCTGTGATATTCATGGTCAGGGTATTGCTGGCGGTGGCGCCGTGCTCGTCAGTGACAGTGTAGGTGAACGTATCCTTGAGCGTGGCCCCCAGGGTAAGAAGCAGAACTGCCAGCAGACCGGTGTTGAGCTTGTAGGTGTATGAGCCGTCGGCATTCAGGCTGAACCAGCCGTAGCTGCCCGCCTCATTGCTTTTGGCAATAAAGGTGAGGGTATCGCTGGCGATATTGTCAAGCTTGTTGTCCGGATCCGTGGGGGTTGGCAGTTTGCCGCTGTGCAGGCTTGTATCGTTGCCGATGGCTGCTGTGGCGGGGCCGACGGAAGGCGCGTCATTGGTGCCGTTGATCGTGAAGGAAATGGTGCGCGCGGCTATGCCGCCATGCCCGTCGTTGGCCGCCACGGTAAAGCTTTCCACAAGCTTCTCGCCCTGCCCCAGTCCTTGCACGGCAGGCAGGTTGTTGTTGAGCGTATACACGTAGGTTCCGTTGCTGTTGAGCACAAAACTGCCGTACAGGCCGGTTACGTTCTGCGCCTGAAACACGGGTACGTCGCCCGCATCCACGTCAGTGACCGTAAGCGTGCCGGAGGACGTCAGAACGCTGTCTTCCTTGAGAGCAGTTGTAACAATGGGGGCAATGACGGGATTGTCGTTGGTTCCGTTGATCGTGATGACCATGCTGCTGGTGGATGTGGCGCCGTGCTGATCGGTGACGGTATAGGTGAAGGTTTCGGTAAGATGTTGGCCCGCGCCCAGTTGCTGGACGGCAGGCAGGGCGTTGTTGAGGCTGTAGGTATAGCTGCCGTCAGCCAGCAGGGTGAACGAGCCGTACTGGCCGGGGGTGGAGGGCTGAGCCAGAAAGCTCACCGTATCCCCGGCGTCCACATCCGCAGGCGTGGGAAGCGAGCCGCTGATGCCGGCCTGATCCTCATTGATGGCCGCCACGGCAGCGCTGACCTGCGGGGCGTCGTTCGTGCCGTGAATGGTGATGGTTATGGTGTTGGTGGCCGTGCCTCCGTGATTATCATACACCGTATAGGTAAAAACATCGGTCAGTTGTTGCCCGTAGGCCAAACTTTGCAAGCCGGGCGCTGCATAGTTCAATACGTAGGTATAGTTGCCGGCGGCATCCACGCTGAGGCTGCCGTACTGTCCGGGTGTGTTGTGCTGTTCAGTGAAGTTGAGGCTGTCATTGGCGTCCACGTCATGTGGAGTGGGCAGGGTTCCGCCCACAAGCCCCTGATGCTCGGTCAACGAGGCTGAAGAGGCTGCCACGGTGGGATTGTCGTTGGTTCCGTTGATGGTGATGGTCAGTGTTTTGCTGACGTTGCTCTGGCCGTCTGTGACGGTGAAAACAAATTGTTCTGTAAGCGTGTCACCTTGGCTAAGCGCCTGAACTTCCGGTCGCGTGCTGTCCAGAACGTAGCTGTAGTTGCCCTGGGCATCCAGGGTAAGCACCCCATAGGTCCCCACACTGCCTGCTTGCGGTATGAACTGCGGCACATCCCCCGCGTCCACATCATGCGGCGTCGGCAGAACGCCCATGAGCACAGGGCCGTCTTCGTCCGTCGTTGCTGTGGCGGCCGACACCGTGGGTACATCATTAGTGCCGTATATGGTTATGACAAGGCTGCCGGAAGCCGTACCTCCGTGACCGTCATCCACCGTGTAGGTGAGCGTTTCTGTCAGAAAATCGCCCGCACCCAACTGCTGGACGGCAGGCAGGCTGTTGTCCAGCGTGTAGATAAAGGTTCCATCGGCGTTGAGACTGAGGCTGCCGTAGAGTCCGGGCGTGTTGGTCTGCACCAGATACTGGGGAGAATCGCCAGCGTCGATATCCTGGGGAGTGGGCAAGGTGCCTGTGGTTTGATCTTGATCCTCAAGTATTGAGGTGGCCGCAGAGGGCACCGTGGGCGCGTCGTTGAGACCATGGATGGTAATGGTGACCGTGTTGGAGATGGTTCCGCCTTTACCGTCATCCATTGCGTAGGTGAATGTTTCTGTGAGCGTCTGGCCTGCTGCCAGCCCCTGTACGCTCGGCAGGGCGCTGTCCAACGTGTAGGCGTAGGCTCCGCCGGCATCAACGCTGAATGTTCCATATTGACCAGAAATGCCGTTTTGCGCCACAAACGACAGGTTGTGTCCAGCCGCATTCTGCGGGGTAGGAATTTGACCGCTAACGTCAGTGTCGTCTTCTGTCAGGCTGGCATAGGCTGCTATGGCGGTGGGCCCCGTGCCGCCGCCGGGTCCTGTTCCTTGACCGGGCCCCGTGCCGTCGTCAGGATCAGTTCCTCCACCGGGGTCAGTGCCGCCGCCGGGGCCTGTGCCGCCGCCGGGATTCGTGCCACCACCCGGATTAGTACCTCCACCGGGGCCAGTGCTGCCGCCCTGATTCGGATCTGTACCGGTATGGTGACCACCGCCCGATCTGCCCCCCAAGCCGCCACCGGAAAAAAACTTTCCGTCACCGGTATGGGAGAGGCCCTGGCCCACGGTCTCTCCATTGTCCGTCCCCGATCTGCCCCGTCGTATCATTTCGTCATTACCGTCAAGGCCGCCAAGGGAATCGACACCTTCCTGAAGAGCGTCATGCTCATGCCCCTGAAAAGAGGCGTTGCGCGTGGCGGCTATGCCCGCCTCGGGCATGCCTTCTTCACCCAGCGAGGAAAAAAATCCGGCAGGCGACATTTCCCGGCCATTGACGATGATGGCCGGGTGCGCGGCGGCCATCAGGCCTGCCAGGGATTGGTCCGTCCCCGCTGCCGCAAGCTGCACGGCGGGAAGAGGCGCGGGGTTCAGGTAATCTTCAAGAACCAGCCGGGAGCCGTCCTCGCGGGAGAAAACGAGATTATATCCCTCCAGCCCGACAAAAAGTCCCTGCATGGAGAAATTCAGTTCAATGCGTGACTGGTGCGAAAGGCCTTTAAGCACTATCTGATGCCCCGGAGGGGGCATGTACAGGGGGTGGGAAGCAAGCATATGCGCCTCGTGGTCTATCGTTCTCTCATGGCATTTTGCTGTGCCTTGAGCAGGGGTTTGAGCAGGTAGTCCAGTACGGTTTTTTTGCCGGAGATGATTTCCACCACGGCCACCATGCCGGGTATGATGGGCAGGTGCTCGTTGCGGTAGGTGATTTCATTCTTTTTGGTGCGCAATTTGACCAGATAGAAAAAATCATTCCTCTTGTCTTCGATGGTGTCGGCGCTGATCTGTTCCACCACGGCCTCAAGCCCGCCGTAGATGGAAAAATCATAGGCCGATATCTTGACGATGGCACGCTGTTCCGCGTGAATAAAAGCTATGTCTGCCGGGCGAACGCGGGCTTCTACCAGGAGTGTGTCGCCCAGAGGCACAATTTCCATGATGGGCTCGCCAGAGCGCACCACGCCACCTATGGTGTTGATGGCGACCCTTTTGACCGTACCCCGCACCGGAGCGCGCAGTTCTGTGCGGGTAACGCGGTCGCCTCCTGCCGAAAGCAGAGCCTGAAGCGAGGTCAGTTCTGTACGGCGCTTGTTAATTTCTGCTGATATTTCAGCCTCGTATTCAGCCTTGTGCAGGCCCAGCTTACGCTCGACCTCAAGGGCGGCTTCTTCAGCCTTGCCCAATGCGGCCGAAACCGCTTCGAGGTCGCCACGCAAGGTCACAACGCGCTGCTCCAGGTCGAGGTAGTCCACCCTGGGGTATAGTTTGCGCGCTTCCAGCGGCTTTGCCAGATCACGGCGTTCTTCGGCCAGGGCAAGGTTGTGCGCGATCTGGGTTTTGCGTCCGCGCTGCTCGTCCACATCTTTAAGGCGCTGTCTGTACTGCGAATTAAGCATCGCCATTTCTGAAAGGAATCTTTCGCGGCGGCTGTGGTACATCTCTTCCTGGTCAGCCACTATTTGCGGGGCAGAAGCCAGCAAATCCGCATCAAATACTGGAGGAACAGAGTTTTTTTCCGCTTCAAGGCGTATGAGGGCCACGCGGTTTTCCTGCGCCTTGGTCAGGGCGTCGGTGTACTGGCTGGCCGCGCCGAGATTGTCGAGGCGTGCAAGCGGCTGGTCTTTTTCAACTACCTGCCCCTCGCGAACCAGAACCTCACGCAAAATGCCGCCCTCAAGGTTCTGGATCACCTGGGTTCCGCTGGCGGCTACCACTTGCCCCTGACCGCGCGTTACTTCATCGATGGTGGCCCAGGACGCCCAGGCAACAAGAACGCACAGCAAAACGGCCGTGCCGAGAGAGAGGAACACGGCTTCCACCCTGCCTTTGCGTTGCAGTGCCGCATCCACCTTGCTCATATAGGGCAGTTGTTCTTCATCCTGTGCCGAAGCGAGGCCAAACAGCCGCCGCCATAAGTTCGTCAGGGCGCTCATAGTGCTCTCCCCATATCGGTTTCAGTCACGCCGCCGGAAGGCGTGGGGGGCGGTGCTGTCACTTGTTTTCCGGCGGTGCTTTCTTTCTCGCCCGCAGCGGTGCTGGCGGCGCTGTTCGCGGCTTGCTGTTCCTCGCCTGCAGGGCCGGGGGCC
>NZ_JBAIYR010000143.1:0-5319 GCF_036763145.1 Desulfovibrio sp. 1188_IL3213
GCTGGTGCTGCCCCGCAACGCCACTGCCCAGCGCATCACCTCGTACGTCACCTTCATGTGCGGGGCCGGCCCCTGCGCGGCCAATGCCGATGACAAAAAGATCATGCATGTGGTCTTTCTGGACAATGGGCGTACCGAGATTGCGAAAGATCCGCTGTTCAAGCAGATTTTCCGCTGCGTGCGCTGCGGCGCCTGCGCCAACGTCTGCCCCGTGTACCGTCTGGTGGGCGGCCACAAGATGGGCTACATCTACATCGGCGCCATCGGCCTTATTCTTACCTACTTCTTCCACGGCAAGGAGCGCGCGCGCATCCTGAGCCAGAACTGCATGGGCTGCGAATCGTGCGCCAATGTCTGCGCCGGCGGCATCGAGCTGCCGCGCCTCATTCGCGAAATCCGCGCCCGCCTCAACGAGGAGCAGGGCGCGCCCATTGAAGCCAACCTGCTGTCGGCCGTCATGAAGAACCGCAAGCTCTTCCACCGGCTGCTCAAGTTCGCGAGCTTTGCCCAGAAGCCCTTTACCCGCGGAACGCAGTTCCAGCGTCACCTGCCCGCAGTGTTTATGGGCAAGCACAACTTCAAGGCGCTGCCCGCCATTGCCAGCAAGTCCTTCCGCGACCGTTGGCCCGAAATTGCGCCCAAGGTGCAGAATCCCGTCATGCGTGTGGCTATCTTCAGCGGCTGCGCCCAGGACTTCATCTATCCCGAGCAGCTGGAAGCCTGCATAAAAATTCTTGCCGCCAAGAATGTGGCGGTGGAATTCCCCATGGAGCAGTCCTGCTGCGGGCTGCCCCTTGAAATGATGGGCCAGCGCAAGACCTCCATTGATGTGGCAAAGCAGAACATCGCGGCCTTCCGCGGCGGCAACTATGACTACATCATCACGCTCTGCGCCAGTTGCGCGGGACACCTGAAGCACCATTATCCGCAGATACTGGACAAGGACTACGCGGTGGTGGAAGGTCAGGCGTTTGCAGCCAAGGTCATTGACTTCAGCTCCTTCATTCACGACGTGCTGGGCCTCAAGCCCGAAGACTTCCACAAGTCCGGGCAGAAGGTCACCTACCACGCTTCGTGCCACCTCTGCCGTGGTCTGGGCGTGAAAAAGGCCCCCCGTGAGCTTATTGCCGACGCGGCGGAATATGTGCCCTGCGAGGAAGAAGAAGTCTGCTGCGGCTTTGGCGGCAGCTATTCCGTGAAGTTCCCCGAAATATCGGCGCAGCTTCTGGAAAAGAAAATCAACAATATGAAGGCGACCGGAGCCGACCGCCTGGTGGTGGACTGCCCCGGCTGCGTCATGCAGCTGCGCGGCGGCGCTGAAAAGCAGGGGCTGAAGATCAAGGTTGACCACATCTCGGAATTGCTGGCCGACAACCTGAAGAAATAGGCTTGCATTAGATGCAGATTAACTTTGAGAATGTACATTCTCAAAGTTTACGGCACGCATCGCTTCGATGCTTAACCGCGCAAGTAAATAGCGCTTGCATCTTTGCGGCGGGCGACTGCTCACGCAGCCGCCAGAGCAATTTCAAAGTGAAGCTGCCTTGACAGGACACGTAAAAATGGGGCGCCGCTTGTCTGTACAAGCGGCGCCCCGGTTTTTGGTGTGATGACAATCGGATACAGGCTCAAAAATCTGTCGGCTTCCGGCGGGAAAGCGTATGGGATGAATCCCGTTACGAGAAAAGGCTGCCGGTGCCGGGGAACAGGAAATATCCGTGAAAGAGAGCCGTTCGAAGGTACACTGGAGTTTGCGGACTGTTCGCAGCTTGGGCCGCTTCAATAGTTGCCGGGCAATGGAAAAAGCACGTACTGGATATTTTTTTACCCATTGGCAGCGGTCCGGATTTACACGGTTTTAATGGGTGGCCTGCAAGGGAATGCGCCACCAGTACCAAAGACTGACGATGGTGGCATCATGAGGTTGCCATTCTCCGCAGGTTTCAAAATAGTGCAGAACTTTGCGCTCGATGTCGGTCAGCGGAATCCCGCTCGCGGCCATCTGGCGCAAACGGAAGAAGATTGCCAGGCACTCGAAAAGGCTCAGGCAATCTTCTTCAAGACAAACGCTGGTTTGCAGCTGTAAAACAAATTCCTGGTAAAAAGGATTGTCTTCACCTACACACGCGCCAAAGGCCGGGCAATTTTCCAGAAGGTGTTTCAGACCCTGTGAAAAAAGTTTTTGCGCAGGCCGGGACGTGGCGTGTGATACACTGGCTGTATACAATCTTTCCATTGCCTTTTGATGACTGGAAAGTGACATAGTCGGCTCCTCTGGCTGGTTATTCTGGATTAGTTTAGCGTAATGTCTATAAATTACAAATTATTCTATAAATATGCTATTATGCTCCATAATTTCGACGACGGAAAGGATAGAAAGAAAAAAGGAATGGCTACAAAGTCGGCAAGGGTTCGTGGGCGCGTGATTGCCGTCAGTGTGCAGGACGGCGGGGCTGCAGGTACTGGGGCTGAAAAAACAGCCTGTACTGCTTGGCGGGAGAAAGGTGGGTCGGCCTGCTGACCTCCCCCTCAATGGATAAAGGCTTGTCCGACAGACCGAAGGGTTGCAACTGCCCAGGGGCCATGTCCATATGGGATAGTCTTTCTCCTGTAACATTAAAGACGGGTATGCTGCTGTTGGGGTTGCCTGCCATAAGCACGCCGGACTTGCCCGAAGGCAGCACGCCGCCGCTGGTTCCGTTATGCGCCGTGGCGTTAAGCAGGCTTGGCACTGGCAGGTCCGTGCGTCTCAGCATATCAAGAAAATCGTTGCCTGTGCGGCCTACAAAGGTCACCAGCGATGAGCCGTCTCCATATACAAGCAGGCTGACAGGCATGGTGCCGCCATGAATGCCCATAAAAGCCGATTTGGCCCCGGCAGGCATGATAACCCAGGCGTTTTCAACCTCGGCTGCATTTTGGGGGGCTGTCGTCGTTTGTGCGGCATACGGGGCTGACCCGACCACTGCCGCAAGCACGAGGCACAGAATACAAAGGGGCAGTATCTTCATGCCGTTCATATTTCCATTGCTCTGAAAAAGTTGCGCCGCAACGCAACCAGGGCCGTTTCGCGCAGAAAACCCAAATGATGACAGTGCTTGCCCGTATGCCAAGGCAGCAGCACAGCAAAACACTGTCCGCCTGTTTTTACGCCTGCCGCAACTTTCGTTGTGGCCGAACAGTCACGTTGATGATGTTACCATCCATGAATGTGCGGCACAAAACAAGCGCACTTTAAAAAGCTTTAGTAAGGGGCGGCACAATTGTCAAGGATATGGGCTGTATGAACATGGTCTATTGATAAAAAAGTCTAATATTACTATCGCTTGCGTTTTTCCGGCGGCGCCGGGGCCGGTTCCTGTTTGGGCGGCAGGGGCGGGCTGAGATCCGGCGGGGCAGGTATATGGGGCAGATTTTTACCACTGCCGAGATAGTGCAGAAAAAAATCGCTCAGAGCGGCGAACATGCTCTTATGTATGGCTTTTCTGTCTTCTTCGCTTACCGAGCGGCAGAGTTCCGGCAATTCTTCTGCCATCGCGGGCGGGCAGGGGGCCATGAGCGCACCGGCATCGGCCTTGTCCAGCACAAGCCAGCGGGCTTTTTTTCCGGTGCATTCGTAGATTTTGCGGGCATGCAGGGCGACCTTGTTCAGACTGTCTCCCGCAGCCGCCACAAGCAGCAGGGGCGGGTAGAACCAGCGGAAAGAGTCCCGCCCGAAGAGCATGCCGAAACCGGGGGCCACGGCAGCCACAGCCTTGACGCGCGTATCGGCAGGGCTTCTGGTCAGGGGCAGACTGCGGCATAAGCCGTCCATGCGGTTTTGCGCCCAGATATTGCAATACATGTCGTGCTTGCCGGCCTGCGCGCAATAATCCTTCCAGCCCTCACAGTCGGGAAGGGCGCCGCCAAGCAGCAGTACCGCCGTGCCGCCCGCGCCAAAGCCCAGAGCGCCGATACGCTCGTGGTCAATGCTGGGTTCGGTTTCCGCGTCGCTGAGCAAAAAGGCAATAAGGCCAGAAAGTTCCCGCACACGGTTTTCAAGCTGCTCCCAGGTGAGCAGTTGGTCCATGTTGTTCATATTGTCGCCGGGATGGGTGGGAGCCGCCACCACAAAGCCGCAGGCCGCCAGCCATGCGGCCGTATCGTGGTAGGAAAAACGCGATCCCGCCGTGTCGTGCGAAAGCAGAATGAGCGGAAAGCGTCCATCCACGGGTTTGCCTCCGCGGGCGGCTGAAATTTCCCAGGGGCCGTACTGGATATCGCGCGCGGGGCGCACTGAGGGATACCAGATGTTTACGTCCAGGCGAAGGCCGTTTTCGGGATCCCATTGCCCAAGCGTGCGAAAGCCCACATTATAAAAATCGGCGCGGGCGTCGGAAAGGGAGAACAAGAGTATGCTGAGGCAAAGGGCCAGGAGTACGGAAAATTTCTGTCGCATGCCCGTGTTGTGCCACAAGCGGGCTTGGGGTACAAGGGCGTTCAGGCGGTTCCATTTCGCCACAAAACGGGCCAGGAGCATACGAACGTATGGATATGGTAAGCTATTTCATTGACTTTGTGCTGCACATTGATGTGCATCTTTTTGAACTTGTGGAGCAGTACGGTCTTTGGATTTATGCCATACTGTTCATTATTGTTTTTTGTGAAACAGGGCTTGTGGTCACGCCGTTCTTGCCGGGTGATTCTCTGCTGTTCGCTTCCGGCGTGGTGGCCGGGGCGGGCCTTATGGGCTATGCCGAGGTGGTGTTGGTACTGCTGGCGGCGGGTATTCTTGGGGATGCCGTCAACTACTGCATCGGCCGCCATGTGGGACCAGCCATTTTTTCGCGCGACAGCCGCTTCATCAAGAAAGAGCATCTGCTCAAGGCCCATCATTTTTACGAACGCCACGGCGGCAAGGCCATTGTGCTGGCGCGTTTTGTACCCATTGTACGCACATTTGCGCCTTTTGTGGCGGGTATTGCCCTTATGCATCCCCGCACGTTCTTTTTCTTTAACGTGACCGGGTGCATGCTGTGGGTCGGCAGTCTTGTTTCCGCAGGTTTTTTTCTGGGCAACCTTGAATGGGTGCGCCAGAATTTCAGCATTATTGTTTATGGCATTGTTATTGTTTCCGTGCTGCCGGTTGTTATTGAAGTGCTGCGCGCCCGCTTGGGCAAGTAAATTGAAAGTCTTTCAAGCGATATCTGTTTTAGAGCAATTTCACTTTGAAATTGCTCTGGCGACTGCGCGAGCAGACGCCCGCCGCGAAGGCGTAAGCGCAATTTATTTGCGCGGTTAAACGCCGAAGCGAGCGTGTTTTAAACTTTGAAAATGTAT
>NZ_JBAIYR010000144.1:0-5312 GCF_036763145.1 Desulfovibrio sp. 1188_IL3213
CTTAAAAGGGAGGTTCCGCACCTCCCTGCAAAAATCTGGACATCAATTTCCATACCCCAGAAGCAATCACTTGATTTTGAGCTTCGCCTTTAGCTGAATTTCCAGTTCATGAAGAACGTCAATTGGAGCAGCTTGGAGCAGCTTTTTAATCTTGGTGATTTGTTGACGGTGCTCACGGTCAGTCTTGGCAAAAATCTGGGCAGGCGTGAAGTTCAGAACCTGCCCAATCTTTTCATAAAAATTGATGGTTGCGTCCGGGGAACCCTCTTCGATTTTTCGGAGTTCAGCAATGGGAATTTCTGCTTTCTCGGCAAGCTGCTCCTGAGTGAGTTTCTTTGCTTCCCGCAGATTCACGATCTTTGCCCCAATGATTTTAAAAGACTCCATCATAAGTCATGCTCCTGTATGATTTTTTTAAAAAATATACAGGGTTATCGGGAAGTACACAGTTATTTTACCAGAAAAAGGCGGTCATTGTGACCGCCTTTTTTGCGTCTTTATTTCGCGGAAGGTTAACAATTCAAAAAAACATCGTAAAATCGGCGTAGCTTTCAAATTTTGTATAACCTTTAACTCAGGAGTTGGACATGAAAAAGATTGATATTAACGATTTTTGTGATTGCATTGCAGCTAACATGCCTTATGAGGGCATTAAGTACATGTTTAATATAAAAACTAAGGAGCAATTTAAAAGATATTTGTATGATGCTTCTGCCAAAAAAGGCGAAATTATCAATTATGAATTTCCAAAAAATAGTAATTCACGCGATGTTAGCTATTTAAAGGATGGTAGCATAAAAATTAATTCTAAATTTGTGAATAAAACATTAGGTAAAATTATGGCAAATAACAACGAAGTAAATATGAACATTAGTTTTGAGTGTGAAGCTAAACGAATTGTCATTGAATTTTGCTAGGTGATATGGGGGGAATTCTCCCCATAAAAATCAAACTTTATTAAATTAAGGAGTTTTATATGTCTTACAAGTCTTGGATTGATACGTCCTCATTGGATATGAATAATGAAGGGATTAGCTCTATTGTTGCTGAAACCAATAAAAAGCTTAGCGATTTTGATAAAAATCATTTTGTTTGTGAAGATGGTGGAAAATTTTTTGTTTATACTGAAAAAACTAATGAAGATGATAAATTCATGTTGACACGTCTTTCATATAAAGATTTTGCATTTAGGTATAATTGCAATGACATATATGTTCCAAGCGGTAAAAAGGATAGCCTTTTTACTAAAAAAGGCATTGCTTCATATTGGATGAGCTGTCCTCAAAAGAGGACATTTAATGGTATAATTTTTAACCCTAAATATAGTGGAAAGAATTTTTATAACTTGTGGCGCGGTTTTAAAATTACTTCTGATTGCGACGGCGAGTTTTCACATATTGAAAGACATCTAAAAGAGGTCTGGTGCAACGGGAATGAAGAACATTATTCATATCTTATAAAATGGTTTGCTCACATGATTCAATATCCCAGTAAAAAAGCTGGCGTTGCGCTTGTCATAAAGGGTGAGAAAGGCACGGGCAAAACTGGCTTTATTTCTAAGCTTGCTGAGAAAATTCTTGGAGAACATTATATGTTGGTTAGTTCTTCACATGATATCTATGGTAACTTTAATTCGCAACAATATGCAAAGTTACTGATAACTTTTGATGAAGCTATTTGGAATGGCGGTAAGAGCATGGAAGGAAGATTGAAGTCTTTGATTACTGATACAAATATCCTTATTGAAAAAAAGGGTATGGATGCTGAAATCAAGAAAAATTATTCTCGCTATATTCTTTTAACAAATGAGAAGTTTTCTGTACCTGCAACATATGATGAAAGAAGGTTTTTTGCATTAAGAATAAGCAATGAGCGTAGGAATGACATTAAGTATTTTGACGAGTTATATAAAGCGATGGAACATGAAATAGATAATTTCTTCGGATTCTTAAAAAAGTTTGATCTTTGTGAAGAAGATGTGTTCACACCTCCTGCCACTTCTGCTTTATTCGAAGATGTATTTGCAGGTATGGATTTTTTTGATCAATGGCTTTTTAACTTGATTGATGGGTACGTGATCAAACAAGAAAACAGTTTCTATTTATGGGATAATTCCATAGAAAAAATTGGATTTAATAAGCATGTGAGGACTAAAACATTATTTGATAACTTTATGGAGTCTAAAGAAAGGAGTGGTCAGTCATCATTTATTCATACAGTTACTAAATTTACGCAAAAGATGAGCAATGGCAAAAGGGATTCATATAGTTTTATTTATAGAAAATGTGAAGGGCAAAACTGTATATTTTTGCCATCAATTGATGAGGCAAAAAAAATTTATGAGAAGAAATTCTCTTGTATTGTTGAATGGACTGAACTTAATGAAAGCACCAGAGTTCTTAATTATAAAGAAACTTTAGAGCTGCTTAAAAAAGGTTTAGGCAAAAAATATCGCCAAAAAGATGCCATTAAAACGGCATATCATATGTATAAAGATAAACAATTCGCGGAGGAGTTTGGGCAGATCTTTGGCTCCAACACTTCTGGCGCGGCATAACGTGAGATATTCACAGCTAAAATAGCTGAGGCTTGGCATTCAAGGCCCTTTCCTTTTCTCCTTGGAGTTCATGGTAATAGGTATCTGCCGTCATTCTGGTGGAGCTATGCCCAAGGAGTTTGGAAACGGCCTTGAGGTCGCCGCCATTAGCAAGCATTGTTGAAGCGAAAAGGTGTCGGATGTCATAGAGCCTTACGGGGTAGTCAATCTTGGCTTTTTCAAGGGCGGTTTTGAATGCCCTCCGACAATGCTGGATTCCTCGTCCATTAACTTCAATAATGTACGGACTTTGGGCCACATCGCGCTTGTCCAGAAGGCGGGCTTTAAATTCAGGTGTGAGCGGAATGATCCGGTCTGACCCTTTTGTCTTGGTCCCTCTAACTCGAATGAAATTGTTGTCAAAATCAACATCTTGCCAGCATAGAGAAAATAATTCTGACTTCCCAGGGCGAGTACCCAAGGCCCATTCAACTTCAATAATCCATTTCAAATGGTCGGGAGCTGCTGCATAGATTTTTGCAAGGTCTTTGATCGTCAATAACATGTTACGCTGCGGCTCACGTTTCTTTTGCCAATGAGCCATAGGGTCATTGGTGGTCAGTTCATGGCGTATGCCAAACCGGAATATTACATGTAGGCTATCCATATAACGATTTTGGGTGGCGGCGGACTTATCTGCGAACCTCGCCGCCACTTTTAAAATATCCGTGAAGGATATCTGGTCAACAGGAGAATGGCAAAGCACTGGAAGAAAATGTTCATTTAATAAATACTTGAGAGTGCCAATCCAAGAAGTTGTCTTGTCCTTGATTTTGAGAAAATCAAGGTAGCATTGTCCTAAATCGTCAAGGTATATCTGCCGAAAATTCGAAAGTGCAGCCACCGTGTATATATGTCCAGTCGCTATTTCTGCTTGTCGTTTCAAAGCCTGCTCTTGTGCATCTGGATTATTCCCCAAATAATCCTTTTTAGGGCTAGAAAGCCCCGGCACTCGGTACTGAACGTACCATCTGCCAGACTTGGTTTGGTTAACAGCCATTAAACAATCCTCCTAAAGCCTGAACGGGTTTCAGATTCAATATTGGTAAATACTTCTGGGTTTTTCATCCATGCTTCAAGATCAAGAACTCTAATTCTATTTTTGTTTGGCCCATATTTGGGAATTTTATACTGTTCCATTATTCTTCCAAAATATGCAGCATTATAACTACAATATAGTGCTGCTTGTTTTATAGTTAAAATTCACGCATTTTTTTCCTCACATATATAAATAAGTATAGATATGTACACAGATATTTCGATTTAGTACATAATTATTTATAAAAAACGGAGGAATTAGAGTATGGAAAACCAAAATATGGAGAATAAAATAATGGAAAAATATTTAATTGAGGAAGATAATAAGGACTATTACGATTGAATTTTGAGAAGAGCAGTGTTGGAAAAAGACCCAAAGAAAAAATATGTAATCATTTCATCCTTAGATTTTTTATTTGCAGTAAAGGCTTCATCTAATGAAAAATGGATAAGAAACGCTAAAAGCATTGTAGAAAGATTCGTTAGGAGTTTGTAACTTCATTATAAGCGAGAATTAAATGAATGAAACTGTGGATTTTAAAGATGTGCTTTTACTAGAAAATTGTAGCATTACAGAAAAAAGCGGCAATATAAAATGCCCTTTTTGTAATAAATTGTCGTTTAAAATTTATCCTGATCAATTAGCTAAATGTCATAATAATGTATGTAACTGGTATGGTGATGTAATTCAATTTTATACAGATTTTAAGAAAATTAGCAGGAGTGAGGCATTTAAAGAGCTGGCTGGCAGGCTTGACCTGAAAAAGTCTATTGTTGAAATTAAAGAACAAACATTTGATGAAGCAAGGATGGCGTTGGCTGAGGATCTTGAATTTTTGTCTTGGTGCAGAATGTATTTTGCATTTTACAAAAATGATGTTGTAGATCAAAAAGTGTATGCTGAAAAATGTGGACTATCAAAATCTGCATTCAGCAGGATTTTAAATGGGAACATGGGCAATGCGCTTACATGGAGAAAGACAATAGTTATCTTGAAACAAGAGATTGATATTAAAAGGTTACAGAAAGATATTAAAAAAGGTATAAAATATTTTCTAGAAAATATACCTCCTGAATATATTAAAAAATACAGGATAAAGAAGAAAAAGAAGTAACCTGCTTTGCAGAATTCACGTCTACCTTTTTGAATATTTGAAAAATGTTCGACTAGTTTTAGAATGAGAAAAGGGCTGACACTTGTCAGCCCTTTTCTCATTTTTGCCTTGTGTAGGCTAGAACGTGAAGCGCAGCCCCAAGCTGATTTCATTAGCCGAAGGCATCTGGACTGCCTCAGGATCAGGCCGCTGATGCCTGCCAGCTCAGCGGCAAATACCTTGGAGAAGTTGAAAGAAGAGAAGTTAATGCGACCATTCTTGTGGTAGCGAAACTTGCAGACGCCTTTCAGGTAAACCTGCATGACCTATTGCTGTTTGACCACATTGCTTCTCAAGATGAGCTTATGAATAAAATTATCAAGATGGTTGCGAACTGCTCTGATGAAGAACGTACAATGATTTGCCGCATTTTGATCGCAATTCTAAAAAGACAATAAAATAATTGGATATTTTTTGTTGTAAGGGAGGCATAGAGCCTCCTTTTTTATTTGATTTGGGCAGATTGGCACTTTTGGCACTTTTGGGGTGGATATTTGCAAAAATATTCATGTGTATATAGTAAA
>NZ_JBAIYR010000145.1:0-5219 GCF_036763145.1 Desulfovibrio sp. 1188_IL3213
ACCTGTTTGTGCAGGAAGCGCTGCGCGCCCAGGCGTATGAGGACACCCCGCTGCCCATTGGTTACGGCCAGACCATTTCACAGCCGTATGTGGTGGCCCTTATGAGCCAGACGCTCGAAGTGCGCCGCGGCATGCGCGTGCTGGAAATCGGCACTGGCTCGGGATATCAGGCGGCGGTGCTGGCAACTATGGGCTGCATCGTTTTTACGGTGGAGCGCTTGCGTGAGCTGTACCAGAGCACAGGAGCCCTCTTGCGGCAACTGGGCTTGCGCGGCATACACATGCAGCGGCGGGACGGCACGCTGGGCATGCCTGAGGCCGCCCCCTTTGACAGAATCATCGTCACGGCGGGCGGGCCGGAAGTGCCGCGCCCCCTGACAGACCAACTGGACGAGGGCGGCATTCTGCTTATTCCCGTGGGACCCCGCCCCCGCGCACAGCGGCTCATGCGCTTCCGCAAGGAGCAGGGCCGCATGACCGGGGAAGACCTCGGCCCCGCTATTTTTGTGGACCTGGTGGGCGACCACGGCTGGTAGCACGGCCTCTCGCCATCAACAACAAGGAGATGTCATGGCTTCCTGTTCTTCCTGTTCCTCGTCTTCCTCTTGCCCAAGCGCTACGGGCAAGGGTGGAGACGGACAATGCACCGACCCTGTGGCCCGGCAGGACAAAGTCATCGCCGACAGGCTCGGGCATATCCGGCACAAGCTTTTTGTCATGAGCGGCAAGGGCGGGGTGGGCAAAAGCTCCGTTACGGTCAATACGGCCGCGGCTCTGGCCCGGCGTGGTTTCAAAGTGGGCATTCTTGATGTGGACCTGCACGGCCCCAGCGTACCCAACCTGTTGGGCCTCACAAGCACGGTAGAGATGGATCCTGGCGGCGAACTCATGCTGCCTGCGGCCTACGACGAAAACCTGTCGGTCATTTCCATGGACTCTCTGCTCCAGGACAAGGATCAGGCCATCCTGTGGCGAGGTCCCAAAAAAACCGCCGCCATCAGACAGTTCATTTCGGACGTGAAGTGGGGCGATCTTGACTTTCTGCTTATCGACTCGCCTCCCGGCACGGGCGATGAGCACATGACCGTTATGCAGGCCATCCCCGATGCGCTTTGTGTGGTCGTGACCACGCCACAGGAAATTTCTCTGGCAGATGTGCGCAAGGCCATCAATTTTCTTCAGTACACCAACTCCAACGTACTTGGCGTAGTGGAGAACATGAGCGGCCTTGTATGCCCGCACTGCCATCAGGAAATTGATCTTTTCAAAAAAGGCGGCGGCAAGGAACTTGCGCAGCGTTATGGACTCAAGTTCCTTGGGGCCGTCCCCCTGGATCCCACCACCGTGGTCGCCGCAGACCGCGGGGTTCCTGTGGTCTACCTTGAAGCGGAAAGCCCGGCAAAAACCGCCTTTCTTCAGTTGGCAGACACTATCGCCAGCGCCTGCGACAGCAGCCTGGAGGCCCTGGCGTCAACGCATGCCTAGAGCAGTTTCACTTTGAAATTGCTCTGGCGACTGCGCGAGCAGGCGCCCGCCGCGAAGGCGTAAGCGCAATTTATTTGCGCGGTTAAACGCCGAAGCGAGCGTGTTTTAAACTTTGAAAATATACATTTTCAAAGTTAATCTGCTCTAGTAACGGCCCTGCCCCCGTTGAGGACGCTTCGACGCAGAGCCATCGGCTTTGATCGGCTGTCTGGCTCGGCAATCTCACACGGCAGCGCAGGGCGGTTGTCTCTTTACAGATCAAAAACTTCCCTGTCGGATCATGCAGCCCGGCAGGGGAGTTTTTTCTTCTTTTCTCCCGTCTGCTTTTATGTTATTTGGACAAAAATTCTCCGGGAGAGTCAAAATAAATACAATGCTTAACCTTGCTAATAAAATTACGCTGTTACGTATTCTGATGACCCCTCTGGTGGTTTTACTGCTTTACTTTGAAGGCCCGACCGTGTGCAGGATCGCGGCCTTGGCCTTTATTTTTGCCTCGTTTACGGACTGGGCTGACGGCTACGTGGCCCGGCGTTCCAACATGGTTACCAGCATGGGCAAGTTTTTGGACCCGCTGGCCGACAAGGTGTTGATCTGCTCTGTGCTCATCATGTTTGTCCAACTCGGCTGGACTCCGGCCTGGATTGTGATCATCATGGTGTGCCGCGAGCTTGTGGTCACGGGGCTTCGCGCCATTGCCATCGACGAAGGCATCGTTCTTGCCGCCGACAAGTTCGGCAAAGCCAAGACTGTCTTGCAGATTTTTGCCGTTGTCCCTCTGGTGCTGCACTATCCCCTGTGGGGCATTGATCCGCAGCCCATCGGCCAGGTGCTGCTGTATGCCGCGCTGGTACTGGCGCTTATTTCCGGCGCCAACTATTGCTATGATTTCTACCGTCGCACCCGTGAACGTAAGGATTCCGGCAAGGCATGAGTACGTTGCAGATACGTCTCAAAAACTGCATCCAGACCATACTGGAACTGGAGCCGGATATGAAAGCCGGAGTATGGGGGCGTTATTTCGACTCAGAGCTGAGTTCTCTCAAAGACTATCTTTCTCAAGTTGACCAGATGGAGCTGGCTGAAGAAGATGTTCAGCGGCTCGAAAACGCCACCGCGACCTTTCTTGCGGAGCTGAAACTTTCCCGCAAGGGCAAAACTCAAAAAAGACGGCTTTTGCAATAATGTTCTGGCGTTCTTTCATACTTGTTGTTCTGGGCCTGATCAGCGTAGTGCTCTTCAGCCGTATGGTCTGGGGGCCTACCGGGCTGCTCGAATACCGTGAGCTGAAACGGCAGTATGCTGCACTGGAAAATCAGATAGCCGCTCTGGACGCGGAAAATATGGCACTCAGCCGTGAAATCCGCCTTTTGCAGTCAGACAATCAATATGTGGAGAAAGTCATCCGGCAGCGTCTGCATTATGTGCGGGACAATGAGGTGCTTTACCTTTTTGACGCATCGGCCAAGCCCCATCGGGAGCCGTAGTATATGACAGAAAAAATTGAGTGGTATAAAGAAGTTCTGGATCTGGAGCCTAACTCCAAGGTCTTTTTTCCGCTGGCGCGCCTGCTGGCGGAAGCGCAAAGGACTGACGAGGCTGTGGAGGTTCTGGAACGGGGCTTGAAACGACACGATGAATTTCTTGAGGCCCGTATCTTTCTGATCGAACTGCTTTACAGGGCGGGCGAGCAGAGCGCCTGTGAAAAACAGGTCGAAAAACTCAGCAAAATGCTTACGGCGTATGCCGGGTTCTGGCAGGCCTGGGCCGCCAGCCTTGCCTCTGAAGCGCATTCGCCGGATGCTGCGGCTGTCATGAATTTTCTGGCCCTTAACTTCGCCCGTGGTCCCATATCGCTGCAAGAAGTGATGGAACGGGGCGTCAGCAGTTTTCTTGGTCAGGATGCCTCATCCAACGTGGCGCAACACACGGAAAAACAAGCAAAAAATCTCGACAGCCCCGGTCATGTGGCAGTAAAAGTTAATGCTTCACTTGAAAGTGAAGATATAGCTATTTCTGCCGGTCATCCTGCAGATTCCTCCCTTCAGCATAACGCTGCGGCGTTCCGGTATCCTGATTTTCCGGAACAGCCGGCCGCAGAGCCTGAAGACAGCGCCTCAAGCACTACTACTCCTGTAGATCGCACACTTTCTGCTGTGCATTCCGCCCATCAGCATCTATCGCATGAACATCTGGCTCACGAGGAGCTTGCGGCTTTTGGCCCTGAGGCCGCCTTGCCGGAACAATCTGATGGTGTCGAGACGGCCCGCCAGGCTCTCCCCGCGGAGAAACCGGCCACAGAAGATGCGCTTGAGCCGGAAATTACCGCAGAAAACCTTGCTGGCTCTGGAGATGATGCAAGCGAGGAGGGCGAAGAGCGTTTTTCCCTGCGTACACGCTCCATGGCCGAGGTTCTGGCTGAACAGGGGGACATCAAAGGGGCGCTGGACATCTATCACGAACTGGCAGCCGCTGCCACTGCGCCGGAAGAAAGCGCAGACCTGCGCCAGAGAATAGCTACCCTGAACGCGCGGCTGGGCAGCGCGCAACCGGAAGAACCGGCTCAGGATGCCGCCGCGCCTGAAGCGGCAAGCGGCAAAGACAAGCTCATAAGCATGCTTGAGGCGCTGGCGGAACGTGTTGAAGCCAGGGCGCACAGCTGAAAAATTTCAAGGCCACATCTACCTGTACCGCCAGAGTACTGACAAGCTCTGTATCGTTGTCTGACGGCGCTTTACCATTCGTGCGGAGTTGTCCGGCAATAATGCATGGCAGCTCTAAAGCTGAGGGAGAACACGGTGTTCAAATCATATCTGCGGACCACACTCATGCTGGCTGCTGCCGCCCTTCTTATTGCAGGCTGCAGCTCGTACCAGCCAACCAAGAATGCATGGAAGTCCACCAAAGGATTCTGGAATACGTATGTCAGCCCGCCGGCTTCGGTGGATTATGACGAAAAAGGTGAACTTTCGCCGCAGGCATTGGCCCTGACGCACAGCATGATGGGAATTGACGTGGAACTGAGCCGCCTTGAGCGCGTCATGCTCAACGCCGACAAGCCGCCCACGCGCGACTGGATTGTCGCGTTTTTCAACAATTTCCCCTGGATCAGCGGCTTTGCCGGCGTCAAGTACGACGGTACCATTCTGGGGCAGGAACCTGCCAACCCAGCGAAACAGCTTGACTTCATCCCTCTGCTTTATGAAGACAAGAAACAGAGCAGCCGCGCCTTGAGGGCTGATGTTCAGCCTTCCCCCCTGGGACCCGAGGTGCTGCTGGCCGCGCCGCTTTATGACGGCGTTGACTTTTTGGGTGTGGTCGCCGCCTATTTTGACATGCGTACGCTCATGCAGTATTCCGGCAGCCCGGAAAATGTGGTCATTCTTTCTCCCCAGGCCCTGCTGTGGCCTGGAAAGTATGACTTTGCCGCCACGCCCCTGGCTGGCGTGAACTGGGATGAAGCTGTTGCCAAAAGTTCCTCCGGCACATGCACCAACGTAAACGGCACGTTCTATTACCTTGTCCGCTACCTGGGCAACCTTCCCCTTGTTTTTGCCGTTGCCGAAAAAGGCACGTTCCCTGAAGGCGGCGGCAATGTGGAGCAGGGGCTGGCGTTTTTCCCGAAAGAACGTGAAAAGCTGCCGCCGCCGCCCCAACCCGAACGCAAGCGCAAGAACCTTGACGGCCCCGCCATGTCTGTGCCGACGCCCGGCGATGCGGTTATCGCCGAGGGC
>NZ_JBAIYR010000146.1:0-5196 GCF_036763145.1 Desulfovibrio sp. 1188_IL3213
GGCGCACATTGCGAGGCACGGCCCCTTGCCAGACCACGCCTGCGGCGCAACGCGGCCACATGTCGCCGCAGGACTGCATAATCCGGCGGCAGCCGTTGCAATAACCGCCAGTCTGAATGTTCGGCAGGCGAAAACGAGGTTCCTATGCGCATACTGGTTCTGCACGGGGTCAACCTGAACATGTTCGGCAGGCGAGACCCGGCCCACTACGGCAGCGCCACCCTGGCCCAGATAGATGACGCCCTGACGTCTCTGGGCAAGGAACTCGGCGTTACGGTAGAGAGCTTTCAGACCAATCACGAAGGCGTCATGGTGGAGCGCATCCACAAGGCCGCGGATGAGGACGTGCAGGCCGTCGTCATCAATGCCGGAGCCTGGACGCACTATAGCCATGCCATTGCCGACGCCCTCGCCATACTGGAAATTCCTGTGGTCGAGGTGCACATGTCCAACGTGCATGCGCGAGAAAATTTCAGGCACCATTCCGTGCTGTCGCCCGTCTGCGCGGGCAGCATCTGCGGCTTCGGGCCGTCGAGCTATCTTCTCGGCCTGCGGGCCGCGCTTGATGCGGCGGCCAACACGGCCGGAAAGGTGCGTACCTGAAAGGTTCCACTGCCCTGGAACTGGCTTTTTGCGGTGTTCTGCGTTACGCCCTGAGACATTCTTGACTTGTCCGGGGTTTCCCACAACAGCCTCTAACCAGAGAGTTCACATGAACGACGCCATCAATCTGAGCCGGATGCGCGACGCCGCCTTTACGGCGGAAGTGGAGGCGCTAAGCGGCCAAAATGTTTCAACCTGCTACCAGTGCGGCAACTGTACAGCCGGCTGCCCCGCAGGCCTTGTCTATGACCGGCAGGTCAGCCAGATCATGCGCGCCGTACAGCTTGGCCTCAGGGATGAAGTGCTGAATTCGCGCTCTATCTGGATGTGCCTTTCCTGCTCGACCTGTAGTCTGCGCTGTCCTAATAATATCGACGTTGCGGGTATAATGGAGACCCTACGCCACATGGCCCGCAAAGAAGGCCGCGTGACTGTACCCAAGGTGGAAAAGTTTTGGTTTTCCTTCCTTGATACAGTGCGTGCCTTTGGCCGCACCTATGAAATTGGCACCATGGCCCTGTATATGATGCGCTCCATGCGCGTGTTCACTGACGTGGATCTTGCCCCGGAAGCCCTCAAAAAAGGCAAGCTGGGTCTCAAACCCCACGTGCTGCCCCAGGGAGCCGCCCCGGTTTCGCGCATTTTCGAGCGTTATAAAGAACGCGCCAAGCGCGAGGGGGTGCGCCCATGAATTTTGCCTACTACCCCGGCTGCTCGGCCCGAGGCTCTTCCAAGGACTATGAAATGTCCACCCAGGCCGTGTGCAAGGCGCTGGACATGAACCTGGTGGACATTCCGGACTGGAACTGCTGTGGCTCCACCCCGGCCCACGCCGTGGACACCGAGCTTTCCGCAGCCCTTTGCGTGCGCAACCTCGACATTGCTGCCCAGCAGCAGGCCGAACTGCTGCTCACGCCCTGCCCGAGCTGCCTTTCCAACCTCAAACTGGCCTCAAAGCGCATGGAAGACCCCGCGTTTCGCCAGCGTGTGGACGAACTGCTCGACGGCCCCTCGGCCAAGGCATTTCCTCCTGTGACCTCGGTCATGCAGGGCATTGCCGAAGCCTATGATATGGAAACCATCGCCGCCCGGGTGCGCAAGAGCCTCAAGGGCCTCAGGCTGGCCGCCTATTACGGCTGCCTCATGAGCCGCCCGGCGGAGGTCATGAACTTCGGCGATCCGGAAAATCCCACCCTTATGGAAAGCATGCTCGCCGCCTGCGGCGCGGAAATGGTGGACTTTCCCCTCAAGACCGCCTGCTGCGGCGCGTCGTTCGGCATTCCCGAACGGGTGATGACCGCCCGCAACTCCGGGCGAATTCTCGACCTTGCCACCCAGCTTGGCGTGGATGCCGTTATCGTGGCCTGCCCGCTTTGCCAGATGAACCTTGACCTGCGCCAGGAGCAGGCATCCAAGGAAATGGGTACGGCCTTCCGCCTGCCGGTGCTCTACTTCACCCAGATGATGGGCATAGCCTTTGGCCTTGACCACAAGGAACTGGGGCTTAACAAACTGCGCGTCAGCCCTGACGGCCTCATCCGCAAGCTGGACGAACTCCGGCGCAATTCCGCCGCCGCAGACAAGGCCGCTGAAGGAGGCAGGTCATGAGAATAGGCGTTTTCGTCTGCCATTGCGGCAGCAATATCGGCGGCACCGTTGACTGCGCCAAGGTGGCTGAAATTGCCCGCACCTATCCTGACGTGGTGTATGCCGACGACCCCATGTACACCTGTGCCGAACCCGGCCAGGCAGCCATTGAGGCTGCCATTCACGAGCACAAGCTTGACGGCGTTGTGGTGGCTTCCTGTTCGCCCCGCATGCACGAGCCGACCTTCCGCCGCACGGTGGAACGCGCGGGGCTCAACCGCTACATGCTCGAAATGGCTAACATCCGCGAGCATGTCTCGTGGATCGGCCGCGACAAGGAAGCCAATACCAACAAGTCTGCGGAACTGGTTTTGCTGGCGGTTGAAAAACTGCGCAACAACAGGCCGCTGCTTGCCAAAAGCTTTGACGTCAACAAGCGCGTGCTGGTCATCGGCGGCGGCGTGGCGGGCATTCAGGCCGCCCTTGACTGCGCCGACGGCGGCGTGCCTGTGGTGCTTGTGGAACGCGATGCCACCATCGGCGGCAAAATGGCAAAGCTGGACAAGACCTTCCCCACTGTGGACTGCTCGGCCTGCATTCTCGGCCCCAAGATGGTCGACGTGGCGCAGCATTCCAACATCACGCTGTACGCCTATTCCGAGGTGGAAGACATCTCGGGCTACGTGGGCAACTTTACGGTGAAAATCCGCAAGCGTTCCACCTATGTGGACTGGAGCCTCTGCACCGGCTGCGGCGCCTGCACCGAAAAATGCCCCAGCAAAAAAACGCCCGACGCCTTTAACGAACTGATCAGCAACACCACGGCCATCACCATTGCCTTTCCCCAGGCCATTCCCAAAAAGGCCGTCATCAATGCCGAGCACTGCCGCCAGTTCATCAAGGGCAAGTGCGGCGTTTGCGCCAAGATATGCCCCACCGGGGCCATCAAGTATGATATGGAAGATGAGATCATCACCGAAGAGGTGGGCAGCATCGTGGCCGCCACCGGCTATGATCTCATGGACTGGACCGTGTATCAGGAATACGGCGGCGGCGCGTACCCCGATGTTATCACCTCCCTGCAATACGAACGGATGCTCAATGCCTCCGGCCCCACGGCCGGACATATCAAGCGCCCCTCGGACGGCAAGGAACCCAAGAACATCGTCTTTGTGCAGTGCGTCGGCTCGCGTGACAAATCCATCGGGCGGCCCTACTGCTCCGGCTTCTGCTGCATGTATACGGCCAAGCAGGCCATTCTGACCAAGGACCATATTCCGGATTCCCAGTCCTATGTCTTCTATATGGACATCCGCGCCGCAGGCAAGATGTACGACGAGTTTACCCGCCGCACCATGGAAGAATACGGCACGGAGTATATCCGCGGGCGCGTCTCGCAGATATACCCCGACGGTCAGGGACAGCTTGTGGTCATGGGCGTGGACACGCTTATGGGACAGGCCATTGAAGTCAAGGCCGACCTCGTGGTTCTGGCTGTGGGCATCGAGGCCAGCAAGGGCGCGCCCCAACTGGCTGAAAAGCTGCGCATCTCCTACGACAGCTACGGCTTCTTCATGGAAAGCCATGTGAAGCTCAAGCCCGTGGAAACCAATACCGCCGGTGTGTATCTGGCGGGCGTGTGCCAGGGAACCAAGGACATCCCCGCTTCCGTGGCCCAGGGTTCGGCAGCGGCTGCCAAGGTGCTGGCCCTCTTTGCCAAGGACAAGCTGGAAAGCGACCCGCAGATCGCCCAGGTGGACATGCGCCGCTGCGTCAACTGCGGCAAGTGCATCCAGTGCTGCCCCTTCGGTGCCATCAAAGAGGTGGAAATCCGGGGCGAGGGCAAGGCCCAGGTTATCGAAACCGTATGCCAGGGCTGCGGGCTTTGCACTGCCACCTGCCCCCAGGGGGCCATCCAGCTTTCACACGCCACAGACAACCAGATTCTTGCGGAGGTTAACGCGCTATGCCAGCTTTAGAAGGCAAAGAATTGCGGATTGTGGGTTTTCTCTGCAACTGGTGCTCCTATGGCGGCGCCGACACAGCCGGTGTGGCCCGCGCCACACAGCCCACGGATCTGCGTATCATCCGCGTGCCCTGCTCGGGCCGCATAGACCCGCTGTTTATCGTCAAGGCCCTGCTTAACGGGGCGGACGGCGTGCTGGTTTCCGGCTGCCACCCGCGTGACTGTCACTATGCGGCTGGCAATTTCTACGCCCGCCGCCGTCTTGAAGTGCTCAAGCAGTTTCTGCCTGTGCTCGGTATTGACGACCGCCGTTTTGAATACACCTGGGTTTCGGCTTCCGAAGGCCAGCGCTGGCAGCAGGTGGTCACGGTCTTCACCGACCGCATCCACAAGCTCGGCCCCGCGCCGCGCCTGGAAGACCCCGAACCGCTGCTCAAGATCGCCGACATGGCGCTGACCTCCCTGCGGCCTTTGGGTACAGGGCAAAAGGCCGCCCTTGGCGAGCTCAAGGACGCTATCAAGGCCAAACTGCCCGAGCTGGACTTTGTCATCGGCTGGGGCCAAGGCTACGATGCCGCCCATACAGTGCCCATCTTCATGAAAACCCCCGAAGATGTGGACAAGCTCGTGTGGGGACCGCTGAACGTCAATAACCCGGCCGTCTACCTGCCCTCGTTCAAGGGAAAAAAAGTGGGCATTGTGGTCAAGGGCTGTGACTCGCGCTCGGTGGTGGAACTGCTGCAGGAAAAGCTCATCCGCCGCGAAGACGTGACCATTTTCGCCATGCCCTGCGAAGGCACGCTGGATATGGCCCGCGTCACCCAGGAACTTGGACGCTACACCAGTATTGACAAGGTGGAATATGACGAGGCCGGGGTCACCATCACGGCCGACGGCAAGCCCCACCGCTTCTGCATGACCGACTACGCCCAGGGCAAATGCTATGGCTGCACCACCCCCTCGGCCGTTCTTGCGGACACGCGCCTGGGTACGCCCGAAAAAGTGGAAGCCGGCCCGCACACCCCGTCCGAACTGGCCCT
>NZ_JBAIYR010000147.1:0-5188 GCF_036763145.1 Desulfovibrio sp. 1188_IL3213
AACAGGCCGGAATCGCCGCTTATGGGGATGGCCCCGCCGCGCACCAGTTTGAAGCCGTTTTCATCCGCCGGATTATGGCTGCCCGTGATCATGATGCCCGCGTCAAAAGGCCCGTTTGCGGACTGGCTGGCGGCGTGGTTGGCTGCGGCATAGTAAATTTCTTCCGTGCCGCAGAGGCCGATATCCGTAACACTGGCCCCGGCCTCGCGCAGGCCGTTTGCCAGTGCGTCGCGCAGAAGAGGCCCGGAAAGGCGGGCGTCGCGCCCCAGTACAACGTTGTTCGCGGGCAGCACTTCCGCCACGGCCCGCCCAAGGGCATGTGCCAGGGGGGCATTCAGGACATCAGGCACGCGGCCACGAATATCATAGGCTTTGAAGCAGGGGAGAAGAGTGCTCATGCGGTTCCTTGGCTTTGACGCGGCTGCTGCGCGCCTATCGTAAAACACGTATCCTCGTGGGATGATTATACTCAACTTGCGCAGCTTTTGCCAGCCTGTTCTGCGTGCCGCAAGGCAAGAAAAAAAGGAGGTGCCGCGGCGTGTTGATATATGTTTTTCGATCAACAGCCGCGACAGGCCGTCCGTGCAGATCTGCCTGCCTGTATCCGAACGACAGGACTGTCTTCCGGGACGCAGCCGTGTCGGCAGGTCGCGGCTCATGCTCATGCGTCCGGCGGGGCAGCGAAAAAGCGCCCTTTTACGGGCGTGATCAGTTGCGTGGGCATGATTTTATGCGTCAGCGCTCAGATTCAGATGTCGAACCGCTGTTCGTTTTCCGTGTCATCGTCGTAACGGTCGAGGTGTTCACGCAGGCGCGCGGAACCGCAGGACGAGATGTCGCCCCACCTGAGCAGCCGTTCCGAGCCGTCCCAGTCAAGCTCATAGACAAAATGCATGCGCACCGCCAGGTGCTCTGTGTGCGCTGCGGGAAGAAAGCCTACTTTTTTGCCGAGAAATATATATGGCGTATCGGCATGGGAGCGGCTGTCCGGAACCATATAGAACAGCAGGTCCGGCTTGTCGGAAAACTTTTTCAGGTCCGCCTCAGGCGGCATGAGGGCGCATGCGCCTCGTGCAGAGATATTCAGTATCTGCGTGTCTGCTGCCCTGTGACTGTGGCGGTGCAGCAGCGTTTTAAGATCGCACACAAGCTGCGGAATATGGAGCAGGCGCAGCACACCCACTGTGTGGCAGTACTGGCTGCGCCACATGACCCTTTTATCGCGCCGCATGGGGCGGACAAAGCATCTGTTGCACAGGCGCAGGTATATCTGGCTGATTTCTTCCCTGGCGTTTTTTTTGACCCCCATGACCCGGCCCGAACCCCTGTAGCCGAGGCGCTCCACAACCACGCCCTCTTTTTGGGTGTCCAGACAGAAAAAAAACTCGCAGGTATTTGCCTGCATTCTGCTGCGGCGGGGCAGGATTTCCCTGTCCTGAACCACAAGGACGGCTTCACGGCCGGTAACAGAGCACAGGCATCCGTACAGGATCATGTCTGTGGGACGCCCTTTTCCGGCAAGGCAGCAGGTCACCTTTACGGTGGTTCTTTGTCTCTGGGCAGCAGCGAAGGCTTCATGATTGCGCGCATTCCAGATGCAGTAGGCATCGTCAGAGAGCATCCCCGTCATGGCCCGGCAGCTGGCTTGAAGCGCCGGGCGCGCACCTCGCGCCCACGCTGCGGTGCGTCTATCCATCGCGCAAGGGAGCCTGTTCTTCGGTCAACTGGACGACAAAACGGCATGTCCTGTCTCCAGTGCACCAGCAGTCCACCTCTCTGGCTGTGAAGCGCCGCCCCGTGAAGGAACTGAAAAGACCTGCCACAAAGCCTTCGTCGTAAGTGCAGATAACGTGGTCGCATTCCGGCAGGCCGGAGCAGTCCACATCTTCTGAAACGGTGATACAAAAGGTGTTTGTTGACAGGTCGCTTGATTCGATGCGCAGGATGCCGATCCTTTTTTCAAGCAGC
The DNA here is from genome assembly GCF_036763145.1 of Desulfovibrio sp. 1188_IL3213. NCBI lineage: Bacteria > Pseudomonadati > Thermodesulfobacteriota > Desulfovibrionia > Desulfovibrionales > Desulfovibrionaceae > Desulfovibrio > Desulfovibrio sp. 1188_IL3213. The sequence continues at coordinate 1,969 of NZ_JBAIYR010000147.1, forward strand.
AGATCATGCAGGGCAGCCACAAAGTCATCAAACTGCGTGTAGCCCGGCAGGTAGTTTTCCACCACGTTTTCACCGGCAAGAAAACCGGCCCGGTAGAGGATTTTTTCTGATTCTTCCGTGCCGTAGCTTTCTTCCAGTACATCGCGCATGGTATAAAGGAAGAGCCTGTAGGCTTCGATGCTGACGGAGTTGCCTAGGTTGGGCCGCCCTTTCTGGATATCACCGATAAAGTCCCAATTGAAAACATAGCGACGTGATTTCATGCTGTTCCCGACTTTGTTTCAGAATTGATGTACGGGCCGGACGCTTCGGGTTTCCGGCTCTGATAATATAGTTTTGATATATCCGGATATCGGCGGGGTTTGTCAATTTAATCATATATCAGAACATATGTGTACGCTGCATGGGCATTTGCAGGGCATTTTTGATGTACGGCGGTGTGCGGCGGCGGGAGGATGTTATGACGGAGTGCTTGGTTGGCGGCGCAGTGCATCAAGGGCTTTGCCGTGCCGGAGGAGATTGATGACATGGTTTTGTATAAAAGCGTGAATATGGTGCGCGTCGGAGGGGGGGATTCGGGAAGCTGCTGTGATCGGGCGTCAGTATAAAATTTATTAACTCTAACAGTAATGATTTAGACTTCTGGTATGACAATTTGCTTTTCAGCAGGGGAACAGCATGTGCCTATATATTTATATGTCTGTATTACTTTATTATAGATGTTTTTATCTCAATATCGAATGACAAAATTTATTGACGCGCTACAGTCCGTAACAGTAGTCTGGCGCTCAGAGGCGCAGCTAGAGACCTTATTTTTATATAGTATGGTCTATTTAATGTGTCTGATTGCGGTCTTTGTACCGCTTTTGCGTTGATTATTAACGCAAGCATGAATATTTGTAATGTTGTATAAGGCATTTTGTTTGTCGCAGTTCGCTCATGACATGCTGACATCTTCTTTGATGTAACCTCCTTTTTCTAGGAGATGTTCCACTCTTTTTGAATGACGGTCCCTATGGGCTTCAGGCTTGACGCGGCAGCAGGGCCGCTCCCTGAAGTTATGACGCCCTGCTGATTTTCATTCTGTGAATGTAACCATATGAATACAAGTGGCCCGCCTAATGGGGGAGGTGCTCATGCACGTCTGGCGGAAGCCTTGGAGAAGCAATTACTCATGCTGTGCCGCAGGCATAAGATCAGGAGCAAGATCATGGATAATAATTTTTTTGACTACTCCCTCGCGATGGAAAGGATAAAGTCAGTTACCGGCTGCAAGACGCAGCAGGAACTGGCAAAGTTTTTAGGGGTTTCACAGTCCTGTATTTCAGACGCCAAAAAGCGTATGGCTATCCCTGCAGAGTGGCTGTTGAAACTGCTGAAAAAGGAAAATATTAATCCGGACTGGGTACGCAGCGGCTTGGGTTCGCAATATCTGTATCCCAGTGAAGCCGGCAGCGATATTTTGCAGGTTAAACCAGAGGCGCTGTCTTCCGGCTGTTTGATGCAGGAGTTTTTTTTCGCTCTTGTACGCAGGGCCATTGACGGCAACAAGCTTATGTAGCGGATGTTTTGATGTGATTCGGCTTGCCGGATCCGTGCGCCAGGGGCAACGGCGCACGGTGAGGCTGCCAAGTGGTCCCCGGTCGAATTGTTTCCGACCGGGGACCACTTGTTTGCTCATGGGGCCGGCCAGGCTAAACCTTGGCGGCCTGAAGGGGGCTGGGTATGGCCGCTGCGGCGGATTTTTCGGGCGAGACCCGCCCCACGCGCAGCAGGTTTTTGAACTGGTCTGCGGGCATGGGCCGCGCATAATAGAAGCCCTGGGCGTTATAGCAACCGTGCTGCATGAGAATGTTGGCCTGCTCTCTGGTTTCGACTCCCTCGCAGATGGCGCTCATGCCAAGTTGCCGTGTCAGTTCGATCATGCTGCCGAGCACAATTTGCGCTCTTTTCCCCGCCAGATTCCGTTTTACAAAGCTTCTGTCAAATTTGATGACATCGGCGGCGAACAGTTGCAGCAGGCCCAGCGAGGAATAGCCGGAGCCGAAATCGTCAATGGTCGTTTTGAAGCCCAGATCACGGAGCCGTTTTATCTGTATGTTGGCGGCATCGGGGTTTTGCAGCATGGTGCTTTCCGTGATTTCCACCTCAAGAAGCTCGTGGGGTACAGCATGCCGCGAGGCGATCTCCACCAGGCGGCGGCAGAATTCAGGGCGCTCGAAGTGCTGGCTTGAAAAGTTGCATGACACGGTGCGCGCCACGATGCCCTCGCATTCCCATTGGTGTATGGTTTTGCAGACCTGCTCAAAGATGAAAAAGTCCACTCGCAACACGTCGCCGCTTTGCTCAAAAAGGGGCATGAACGTTCCCGGCAGCAAAAGGCCGTGCGCGGGATGATACCAGCGCGCAAGGGCCTCGCTGCCGATAACGGCATTGGAGAGCATGTTCACCTTGGGCTGAAACCACACTTTCAGTTCTTCCCTTTCCAGCGCCATGCCGATGCTGTCCTTCAGGTCCTGATGGAGCAGGGACGTTTTGCGCATGCTTTCGTCGTAGAGCACCATTCTGCTTTTTCCGCGTTTTTTCGATGCCTGCAGCGCGTAGCCTGCCAGATCCATGCCCTGCTGGATGTCATGGTGGGTATGGCTGTGCGCATCAAGGATATAAACTCCGCAACGCAGTTCCACTCTGGTGGGCATGCCACTTCCGGCGCGCCACTGCTCGATGGCGTTGAGGATGCCGTAAATGCGCTTTTTCAGGGAGAGCAGGTCGTCATAGCGAAGAAAGGCGGTAAACTGGTCTGCAAAGCTTCTGGCGCAAAACTCTGTGTCCTCAAGGGCGGAATGGAGCGCCTCGCCGCACATGCAAAGCAGGCTGTCTCCTTCCGTAAAACCCAGCCTGTCATTGATGATTTTGAACTTGTTGATATCAAACTGCACAATGGCATGTAAATGGCCGTCATTTTTCTTGAGGTGTGCGACACATTCGTTTTTAAAGCTTTGCAGGTTGTGCAGGCCGGTAAGTGAGTCACAGTTCTGTAATTTTGCAAGCTTTTTTTGTTTCCGCGTCGCGATGCAGCGGTAGCCGAATGCGGCAGCGATAGTCACCGCAAGGAAAATGATTATCCTGTTCTGCTGGGCCAAGGGCGGCTCGTCCCGGTTTGCCGTGGAGAGCGCTTGGCCTGCCGTTTCGGCGGCAGCCGCTGTGGCGGTGGGCTCTG
>NZ_JBAIYR010000148.1:0-5155 GCF_036763145.1 Desulfovibrio sp. 1188_IL3213
GGCAGGATGCGGCGGCGGCCAGCATAAAGCTGGCCGCCAGATCAAGTACATATAGAAGAGGGTCTTGTATCATAGCCGTATGTCCGGCCCCGCGTCGCCTCGCCTACTTGGCCAGGCCCACGGCGCGCCGCTCGCGGATGACCGTTACGCGGATCTGCCCGGGGTATGTCAGATTTTTTTCAATTTTTTCAGCTATATCCTTGCAAAGGATATAGGTTGTGTCGTCATCGACCTGATCGGAGTTGACCATTACGCGTATTTCGCGCCCGGCCTGAATGGCGTAAGCCTTGCTGACACCTTCAAAGCTGGTGGCGATGCCTTCCAGATCCTCCAGCCGCTTCACGTAATTTTCGAGCAGTTCCTTGCGCGCGCCGGGGCGTGCGCCGGAAATGGAGTCCGCAGCCTGCACCAGCACGGCCAGAGCCGTCGAGGGACGCTGATCTTCGTGGTGAGCGGCGATGGCGTGGATGATTTCCTGGCTTTCATTATACTTCTTTGCCAGATCCGCACCGATAAGGGCGTGCGGCCCTTCAACTTCATGGTCCACGGCCTTGCCGATATCGTGCAGCAGCCCGGCTCGCTTGGCTTTTTTCACGTCCATGCCAAGCTCTGCCGCCATCATGCCGCACAGGGCCGATACCTCAAGCGAATGCTGCAGCACGTTTTGCGTAAAAGAGGTGCGGTAACGCAACTGGCCGAGAAGACGGACGATTTCAGGGTGTATGCCGTGCACGCCTGCATCAAATGTGGCCTGTTCGCCCACTTCGCGCACCTGGGCGTCCAGTTCCTGCTCGCACTTCTGGACAATATCCTCAATGCGCGCGGGATGGATGCGTCCGTCCTGGATAAGACGTTCCAGCGCCATCTTGGCGACCTGACGGCGCAAGGGGCTGTAGGCGGAAAGAATGACGGTCTCGGGGGTATCATCAATGATGAGATCCACACCGGTGGCGGACTCGAGAGCGCGAATGTTGCGCCCTTCGCGGCCAATGATGCGGCCCTTCATGTCTTCGCTGGGCAGGGTGACTGCGGTAACAGTCTGCTCGTTTACGTAGTCGCCCGCGTAGCGCTGAATGACATTACAGAGAATTTCCTTGGCCTTGCGGTCTGCGGTTTCGCGGGCTTCCATCTCGATCTGCCGGATCATCTTGGCCGATTCGTGCCGCGTTTTTGCTTCCACTTCCATAAACAACTGCGCCTTGGCCTCGTCAGCGGTGAAGCCGGATATCTGGGCCAAGCGCTGTTCCTGCTCCTCAATGCGGGTTTGCAGGAACATCTCTGTTTCTGAAAGCTGCCGCTCCTTGCGGGCCAGGTCTTTTTCCGAAGCGAGCAGCTCATGCTCCTTGGCGGTAGCTTTTTCAAGCTTTTCCTCAAGGCGTCCGCTCATTTCCTCAAGCTTGCGCTCGCGGGTTTTGACCTCGCGCTCACGCTCCTTGAATTCGTTTTCCAACTCGCGTTTCTGGTTGAACAGGTCGTCCTGCCCCTGGAGCAAAATTTCTTTTTTCTGGGCCTGCGCTTCCTTGCGGGCCTCGGCCACAATGCGCTTAGCCAGATCGTCGGCATCGCCTATGCGCTTTGTTGTAGACCGTTTGCACACCATCGCGCCCAGTGCCGCCCCCAGCACCACAGACGCGAGCAGCGCCGCTATAACTAATGGGTCCATGAATCCAGCCTCTCTTTTATCAATACGGGACCGGCCCTGAAAAGAGCCCGCCCGGCGAACACCGGCAGCCCGTGACGTGCCGCCGTAGCAATTTAGCCCAAAGGGCTGCTGAAACCCTGGCTGGATGCCGCAAACGCGGCAGCATGGATGGTGTTGCAAGAAAGAAGTGAAGACCCCAACGCGGAAGCCGGAACCCAAACTGCTCTGCTTCTGAAATCGGCTTTCCCCAGAGAGCCGTGTCATGCGTGCGGTACAGAACCTGGATAACCAGGTCGGGAGCCAGTATGTCCCCTTCAGGCGTCCCGGTCGCGCCGGGCGTGCACACAGAGGACAGAGACAACTCCCTTTAACATACTTGTCAGGTTAGCACCGAGGCATAAATCACGCGCCCCCCAGGGAAGCGCCCTCGGGATCTAAACAGATCCCTCTATCTTGGAAAGCATGGCGGTTACGCGCTCTTGCACGCCTGCCAGCTCTTTTTGCGATTGCAACAAATCATCCGCCAGTCCAAGGGCCATAAAGGTCAGCAGAATGTCCTTGGTCTGCCCTCCGTGGAACCTCAGCTTCTGGTCAGTAAACCGTTCTTCTACAAGCCTTACAGCTTCCTGCACGCGGTCCATATCTGCACCGGGCTTGAAGGCTATGCTCAGTCCAAGAACGGTAAGGTTGATAGCTTCCTGATTCACAAAAACCTACTCTACGCTGTCATGCTCCTGAATGTTGCGCAACACGGCGTCAATGCGTTTGAGCGCGTGAGCACGCAGCTGCTCTTCATTTTCAAGCGCTTCGCGCAGCCTGTGGTTTTCATCTTCCAGGGCGGCCTTTTCCTCCCCCAAAATGGCAGACTCGGCGCTGATGCGCTCGTTTTCCGCCCGAAGGCGGTCAAGCCTGGCCAGAAGAGCCGCAACTTGCGTCTCAAGCTTTTCCAGAAGTTCCATGCCTGATAAATAGCACCGCACCAGGGCCTTGGCAAGAATGGAAGAGGTAAAGTCGAAAAAAAACCACGCCGCTCGACGCCCGGCGCAACGGGCAAAGCCCGCAGCCAGTAAGCATCCGACTGCGGCAACCTCTGAAAAGACGGCCTCCGCCCTGCCCGACAAGCATATGCCTGCCCGGCCCAAGTCACCCAAAAGGCCGTTCCCTGCAAAAAAGCAAGCGCTCGTCAGGACTTCTTACGCGGCAGATTTCTCTGTTTTTCGCGGGCAATACCCAGTTCCCCGGCAGGCACATCATGCGTGATGACCGAGCCGGCCCCCACAAGAGCGTCGTCCCCCACGCGCACCGGAGCCACCAGGGCGGTATTGCTGCCGATAAAGGCGCGCTGTCCTATCTGCGTAAGATGTTTGTTTTTTCCATCGTAATTACAGGTAATGGCGCCTGCGCCGATATTACTGCCCGCGCCGATTTCCGCATCACCGAGGTAGCTCAGATGGTTGGCCTTGGCCCCCTGGCCCAGGCGCGTTTTTTTCAATTCCACAAAATTGCCCACATGGGACTGCGCCTCAAGAACAGCGCCGGGCCGCAGCCGCGCGTATGGCCCCACCAGCGCACCTTCACCCACATCCGCCCCCTCAAGGTGCGAGAATGAGTGTATCCGCGCTCCACCGCTCACCACACTGTCGCGCAGAACGCAGTGCGAGGCTATGGAGGCCCCACGCAAAATCCGCGAACGCCCATAAATTTCGCAGGGGCCGGTGATCTCCACTCCGGCTTCCACATGAGCCAGAGGCCCCACGCGCACGCTTCCCGCCGCGTGGATGATCACGCCCGAAGCAAGCAGGTCATGCACACGGCGCTCACGCAGGGCTTCTTCCATACGTTCCAGCTCTACGGGGGAATTCACACCCATGAGGCCGTCATCGCGTCCGCAACGCACACCCTGCACATTGTATTTTTCCGCCACGGCCAGCCCGACCAGGTCGGTGATGTAGTACTCGCCGCTCTTGTTGGCATTATCAAGCCGGGGCAGCAGGCATTCCACGGCGTCCAGCGCGCAAAAGTACATGCCCGCATTAACCTCGCCCGTGGGCGGGCCGTAAAGAGCCGGATCGTAGTCCTTGGCCTCGACAATGGCGCGCACGTCATCCCCTTCCCGCACCACCCGGCCGTAGGCTCCGGGGCTATCAAGGTCAATGGTGGCAAAGGCGAGGTCAGCGCCCACGGCCTCGGCCAGGAACTGCCGCACCAGGCTTTCTGAAAGCAGGGGGGCATCGCCGTTGACGACCAGCAGATGGGTATATCCTGCCGCAGTAAGCGCCGGCAGGGCCTGCATGAGGGCATGTCCCGTGCCGAGCTGCTGCTCCTGAAGAACACAGGGAACCTCCGGAAAGGCGGCCCTGACCATCTCTGCCCGGTGACCAGCCACGAGCCACACGTCTTCGGCAAAAACGGGGCGCAAAGCCTCAAGCACACAGGCCAGCATAGGCTCACCCAACAGTGTCTGCAAAACCTTGGGCTTATCGGAATGCATACGGGTGCCTTTGCCCGCCGCCAGAATAAGAGCCGCGTTTTTTGGCATTACTGTCTCCTTAATCTCCACATAAAAACGGAAAACTTCACGCAGTGCAATAGCCCCTTGCCTGAAAAACGGCAAGGAGCCCCTGACGGACCACCGCCACGTGGGGTACCTTAACCAGCAGCCCGCGACTACTGCCGCCACATTGCGGAGTAAAATGACTGGGGGAATGCCAGTCGACATATGAAATAGAAGCCTAAGCGCTTGGCGAAAATACCCACCGACCGCATACGCTGTTCACCAGCGCAAATCTTTTGATGTGCGTTCGCGCGAGCAGGTCATTACGGCCTGCCTGAGGATACTTGCGCCCTCTTCCCGAAAAAAGGGCGCAAACCGAAAAAATGGGAGTTTCTGGTCAAAAATCAGCTAAATAAAAAATAATGAATCAAAGTCATGATTGTTTTTTCCAGGATGACGCATCGAAATCTGATGAATAAACGCATCGTGTACACTGCTTGCCAGCAGGAACTTATGACTTCGTGCATTGCCGTATCGTTAATGGCAAAGCTTTCCGTATGCTGGTGGTCATTGACGAATACAGCCGTGAATGCTTGGCGTTGCATGTGGCTCGCACGATTCGTGCCGAACAGGCCATGCATGTTCTGGCGGATTTGTTTTTGACCCATGTCCGACCGGATAATATTCGTTCGGACTACGGACTACGTACTACGGCCCGGAGTTGTGGCGTTCGTCTTGAAAAAGTTGTTGGATGGGCTATCGATGCAGACTCAATACATTGAGCCGGGAAGCCGTTGGGAAAACGGTTACTGCGAAAGCTTCAACGGAAAACTGCGCGACAAGCTGCTGGACGGCGAGATATTTATTACGCTACAAGAACAAGAGGCTGAAGTTCATTGCTGTCCGGCTAAGGGGTAACAAAAAAGTCCAAAATCTCAGCAGTATGTGGTATAAGAAGTTACCACAACAACTTGCCACACAAGGAGATTTTGGACTTGAGCCATCATACTACACTCTTC
>NZ_JBAIYR010000149.1:0-5152 GCF_036763145.1 Desulfovibrio sp. 1188_IL3213
CACGGCCGCGCGTTCTGCAGGGCCGGCTGCGGCCTGCACGGCGTCCACACGGGCTTTTTCCGCCGCGTCACGGGCTTTGCCAAGACCTGTATCCGGCAGCAGCACCACGGTGGCGCGATGGTTGTTGTTCAGGAACCAGTCTTTTATGGCCTGCTCGAATACGGGTTCGCCTGCCTTGATGCGTTTTTTCAGTGCGGCAAGCGGGGCCTCCCACGCCAGCGGGGCCAGGGGATCGCCGTCATACAGCCAGGTGGACAGTGACTGGATCATGGCTGAAAGCCCGCGCGGGAAGCGGCCGGAATTGTTTTCGCGATAGGCGAATTCCACGGTATTGACGGCGGCTTCCACAGCGGCCGCCGGGATGCCTTCTTCGGCCAGTTGCGCCAGGGTTTCAAAAATGAGCACTTCGGCCGCCGGAACGTCTCTGGGGGCCACGCCCTTGAGGCCGGTGGAGTAGTACATCTGGCGCAGGTCGGTTTCCAGCCCGCAGCCCGTGGTGTCTTCGCCAAGGCCGGAGGCGATGAGCGCCTTGCGCAGGGGAGAGCCGGGCAGCCCCTCAAGGATGTGCTCAAGCATTTCCATCAGCAGGGCCTGATTCACGTCGCCGCGTTCGCCAAGCAGCCAGTTGACCGTGAACAGGGCGCGTTTTTCGCCTTCGGAAGCCGCGTAGGGAACTTCGATATGGCGCGGCGTGTCGATGCGGGCCTGAAGGGGAACGGTGGAATCCACCGGGCGCGCCGCGTACTGTTCAAGGGCTTGGCCCGCAATGCGCAGCCGTTCCGCTTCCGGGTCATCGCCCCAGAAGAAAAAGCGGGCGTTGCTCGGGTGGTAGTAGCGGCTGTGGAAGTCGCGAAAAGCCTCGTAGGTGAGGTCGGGGATGCACTGGGGGTTGCCCCCGGAATCAAGGCTGTACAGCGTGTCGGGGAAAAGGGCCTGCTGGCTCTGCTCGGCAAGCACGGAGTCCGGCGAGGAATAGACGCCCTTCATTTCATTATAGACAACGCCCTTGTAGGCCCAGGGGCCGTCCGCGGAGGGCGCGTCCACATGCCAGCCTTCCTGCTTGAAGATGTCTTCGTTGATGCGCGGGTGAAAAACGGCGTCAATATAGACGTCGATAAGATTGTAAAAGTCGCGCAGATTGCAGCTTGCCACCGGATAGCAGGTTTTGTCCGGAAAGGTGAAGGCATTGAGGAAGGTTTGCAAGGAGCCTTTGAGCAACTCCACAAACGGTTCCTTGACGGGGTATTTGTCAGACCCGCAGAGGACGGAGTGTTCCAGAATGTGGGCCACGCCGGTAGAATCGGTGGGCGGCGTGCGAAAGCTCACGCCAAAGCACTTGTTTTCGTCCGTATTGCTGATGGAAAGCAACTGTGCGCCGGTGGCTTCGTGCCGCCACAGACGGGCGGAGCCGTCCACTTCGCGCAACTGCTGTTCGGTGATCAGGGTAAAGCCGTAGTTGTTCATGTTTTTTCCTGCGGATATTTTTTCTTGTATTTTTGCGGCAGATGAACACCAACTATAAGGGCTGCTTCAGGCTTTGAAAAGGGGCTGCACGCAGGCCGTTTTTTGGGCGGAAAGGGCGCGTCGGCGCTTGCCAAGCCTACAGTGATCATGTATGTACACCCTTTCCATCAAGCACACCCAGGCAGCGGCCCGGGGTGCCCGGCGGAATGTCGCGTGTGGCGGCGTTCTTTTTTGCGCTTCAGGCGCAACGCCGGGTTGCAGGGTCAGGGCGTGGGTGGAAGAAAACAACCCTTTGGAGGAATCCCCATGGCTTACGTCAGCATGAAGCAAATGCTGGAAACCGGCGTGCACTTCGGTCACCAGACCCGCCGCTGGAACCCCAAGATGCGTCCTTACATTTTCGGCGCGCGCAACGGCATCCATATCATCGACCTGCAGCAGACCGTGAAGCTCTTCCGCATTGCCCACGACAAAGTGGTGGACGTTGTGGCCAAGGGCGGCAAGGTTCTTTTCATCGGCACCAAGCGCCAGGCCCAGGAGGCCGTGGCCGCCGAAGCCGGTCGCGCCGGGCAGTTTTTTGTGACCAATCGCTGGATGGGCGGCACGCTCACCAACTTTGTCACCATTCAGAAGAGCGTTGACCGCCTGAAGAAGCTTGAAGCCATGTTTGCCGACGGCAGCATCAACCGCTACCAGAAAAAGGAAATCCTGCTTCTGGAACGCGAGCTTGCCAAGCTGGAAGAAACCCTCGGCGGTATCAAGAATATGGAGCGTCTGCCCCAGATCGCTTTTATCATCGACCCCCATCGCGAAGACATCGCCGTCAAGGAATGCCGCAAGCTCGGCATCCCGATTGTTGCTGTCACCGACACCAACTGCGACCCTGATGTCATCGACTACATCATCCCCGGCAACGATGACGCCATCCGCGCCATCAAGCTGTTTGTGGCCGCTTTCGCCGAAGCCTGCATGGAAGGCGAAGCCATGGGCAAAGACCACAAGGGCGAAACCGCCAACGCTGAAGAAGCCATGCAAAAGGCCGCCGCTGCCGAAGCTGCTCCCGCCCAATAGCCGGCTTTCTGCTTTCGCATTCCTGGGGGCAGCGCAACCTGATTTATGGCTGCGCTGCCCCGTTTTGGATGCAATTCTGCAATTCAAGAAGTAATTTTGATAACTCCGGCTGCAGGCCGGACGCATTTGGAGAATACAATGGCTGCTATCACTGCTCAGATGGTGAAAGAACTGCGTGAAATGACCGGCGCGGGCATGATGGACTGCAAGAAAGCCCTGGTGGAAGTGGAAGGCGACCTGGAAAAGGCCGTTGACTGGCTGCGCCAGAAGGGCATGGCGAAGGCTGCCAAAAAATCCGGCCGCGCCACCAGTGAAGGTCTTGTAACCGTGGCCCTGAGCGATGACGGCAAAACCGTGGCTATGGCTTCGCTGCTGTGCGAAACCGACTTTGTGGCCCGCGGTGACCAGTTCCAGGCCATGGCCGCCAAGGTGGCTAAAAGCGTGCTGGACAATGCCCCCGCCGACGCCGTTGCCCTTGAAGCCCTTATGGGTGAAGAAGTGACCCAGCTCATCGCCTCTGTGGGCGAAAACATGCAGCTCGGCAAATTTGCCCATCACACCAAGCCCGGCGAAAGCTCCCTGGTGGGCCAGTATATCCACGCCAACGGCAAGATCGGCGTGTTGACCTTCCTGACCTGCGGCAAGGCCGAAAGCGCCGACAAGCCCGAAGTGCAGGAACTCGCCAAAAATATCGCCATGCAGGTGGCTGCTGCCAGCCCCATGGCGCTTGACGCCGCAAGCCTTGACCAGGCCGCTGTGGAACGCGAACGCGAAGTGTACCGCCAGAAGGCCCTGGAAGAAGGCAAGCCCGCCAATATCGTTGACAAGATTGCTGACGGCGCGGTTAAAAAGTTCCAGAAGGAAGTGTGCCTTATGGAACAGCCCTATATCCGCGACGACAAGAAGACCATCGCCGATATCGTTCGTGAAACGGGCAAGGCCGTGGGCGATGAAATCACTGTTACCGGCTTTGAACGCATCCAGCTCGCTGCCGAGTAATGGCATCTGACTTTCCCGAGCCGGACCAGGCGACTGGTCCGGCCACATGCCGGGCGCCTTTGGGCGCGTGCCTGCAGCGGCATTCAGGTTTTCTGCTTTTCGGCCACGTCCGGCGCGTCCTGTGCCTTGCACCGGAAGCTGAAAACCACCCGATGCCCGAGGCAACGGAAATTTACTGACAAAAGGGGGCTTTCGGCCCTCTTTTGTCTTTTTTAGGGGGCCGGGCATGGGCCGCCGCATCCGTCATTCCGCAAGAAGGGGCAACCGCCCCGGAGCGTGACATTATGTTCGACTTTTCATGGGTCACACACCTTTCCGCCTGGGCTGGCCTGGGCACGCTTGTGCTGCTTGAAGTGGTACTTGGGGTGGACAACCTGGTTTTTATTTCCATTCTCGTGGGGCGTCTGCCCGGTGAACGCAAGCGACAGGCTTTTTTGGTGGGCCTTGGCCTGGCCCTGCTCATGCGCATGCTGCTGCTTACGGTCATGGCGCGTCTGGCAACGCTGACAACCCCCCTGTTTGAGCTGGGGGGCCACGGCTTTGCCGCCCGCGACCTTATACTGATGGCCGGGGGCGTGTTTCTGCTGCTCAAGGGAACAATGGAGCTGCATGACCGGCTTGAGGGCCATAGCGGCCGGTACGCCGGTGATTCGGGCCATCACGCGGATTTCTGGCAGGTCATTTTTCAGATAGTGGTGCTGGACGCCGTCTTTTCTCTTGATTCCATCATCACGGCCGTGGGCATGGTGGAGCACGTCACCGTCATGATGCTGGCAGTGGTCATCGCTATGGGCATCATGCTGCTGGCAGCGGCTCCCCTGCTCAACTTTATGGAGCGGCATCCCACGGTCATCGTGCTGTGCCTCGGTTTTCTGCTGATGATCGGCCTGAGCCTGCTGGCCGACGGCCTGGGTTTTCATATCCCCAAGGGCTATATGTACGCGGCCATTGTTTTTTCCATCATGGTGGAAGCGTGCAACCAGTGGGCGCTGCGCAACCGGCGCAGACGCTTCAGCATGCGCGACATGCGCGAATCCACGGCCCGCGTGATCCTGAATATCCTTGGTGGCAACGCTCCGGGGCAGGGTGACGCCCAGCTTGATGCGGCGGCTCTGGCCGGAGGCGAAAAAGAACAGCTTTTCGCGCCCAAAGAGCGGGATATGCTGGCCCGGGTCATACGCCTTGGCGGGCGCACGGCGCGTTTCATCATGATTCCGCGCCAGCGCGTGAACTGGCTGGACAGCAATGCCGACCGCAAAACCGTGAGCCGGTATGCCGCCGCGTCGCGCCTGGCCTGGCTGCCCGTATTGCGACGAGATACGGATGAAGTGCTCGGCGTGGTACACCCCGGCGATATCCTTGAGCGCGGCGACTGCTCGCCCGACGGCAAGTGGGATCTCAAGTCCTACATCCGGCCAGCGCCCACGATTTTTGAGCACACGCCCCTGCATGTGATTATGGAGGATTTCCGTACGCATCCCACGCCTCTTTCCTTCGTGCGGGATGAATACGGCAGCGTGGTGGGCGTGATCACTCCGGCAGAACTGTTGAGCGTGCTGGCCGGACAGATGGGCGACATGCCCGCCGGGCCGGAGGCTTGCCGCCGGCCTTGCGGCAG
>NZ_JBAIYR010000150.1:0-5124 GCF_036763145.1 Desulfovibrio sp. 1188_IL3213
GCCTGCGCGGCGCACGGCTGCCTGCTGTAAAAGTGGCGGTGGTGCGGCAAGGAGAGGCCTGGCCGAAGGGCTTTACCATTTGAAATCTCGGCATTGTCTGGTTTGGGCCGCCTGCGCGGCGGGCGGCAAAGGGGGCCTGTTAGGGGCTTTGCCCCTCCGAGGCCCCCTCTGCACTCCCCCCGGAGCACCCCAGAAGTTTTCAATGACCATCAGTTACGAGGGCTGCGCGTCTCCTGCTGCGGGAGCTTCCTCGCTTTGCTCGGTGATCTCCCTCCGCGCCGCGCAATGCCATCGACAAGTTATTGCTGCCCGTGCGCGGAGAGTATCTCGCATCTCGCATCCGCCATCAGGGCACAGGCATCAGGTCACAGGCATCAGGCCATTCGGCGTAATGCCTGTGGCGGGCCTGGCTTTGCTTGACCGCCCACAAATACCTGCTTCAGGTTCTTGCGTCCGCTGTACCGCGCAAATGCAAAAATCCCGCAGGTGTCTGCGGGATTTTATAGCGAAACAATCATGTTCAGCCCATGCGCAGGGGTCAGAACCGCGGTGGGTCTTCCAGGGCCTGCGCCAGTTCGCGCAGGGCGGACAGGCTTTCTTCGGCTTCCTTGGGGGTAAGGGTGTGCAGGGCAAAACCGGCATGCACGATAACGTAGTCCCCGATCTGGGGTTCCTTGGGCAAAAGCATCACCGAAGCGTTCAAAAAGGTCTGGCTTTCACCCACGCGCACGCGGGCCATGCCTTCGCCGAACAGTTCTTCAATGCGGGCAGGAATGGCAAGACACATAGTCACCTCTTGTCGGGCATATAAACACCATTGCGGCTTCGGCAAGCCCCGAAGCCGCCGGAAGTCGCCGCAAACTGAAGAAGACACACCTTATCAGCCCCGGCTGCGCTAGGCAAGCCGCCGCTGCCTCAAGGCCGCAAGCACAGGGATTTTTTCAGGCTTTATGCCAACGGCCGGGCCGTGACCGCGCGAAGGGCCAAACCTTGACTTTGCACGGCTATTTGCCCAAACTACAGTGATTTTTCCACCAGGGCTGACTCCAAATAAGCTTTTGCCCAAAGAATTGCATGACCCGACCTGTTCCGGTCGAGTGGCACGAGAGCATGCTCCCTTTGCGAAAAGGGCCGGCTTGCTTGCCCTTGCGCAAAGTTTTTATTTTGCGGCCAGCTTTTGAAGAACATACTATATCTTGCGACATTCAGTGCCGGGAGCCTCCATGAGTGATTATAAAAAAACGCTGAACCTTCCTCAAACCGCTTTTCCGATGAAGGCAAATCTGGCCCAGCGTGAGCCGGAAGCCATCAAGAAGTGGGACGCCGCCAATGCCTGTGCCGTCATGGTTGAGGCATCGGGCAGCAAGGGAACCTACATCCTGCACGATGGCCCGCCCTATGCCAACGGGCATCTGCACATGGGACACGCGCTGAACAAGATTCTCAAGGATATTATCGTCAAATCGCGCAATATGGCAGGCTATGCCTCACGCTATGTTCCCGGCTGGGACTGCCATGGACTGCCTATCGAGCACAAGGTGGAGCAGGACCTCAAGGAAAAGAAGAAAAGCCTGCCCGCCCATGTGGTGCGCAAGCTCTGCCGTGAGTATGCCAATAAATGGCTTGATATACAGCGCAAGGAATTCAAGCGTCTGGGTGTGCTGGGCGATTGGGATCACCCCTATGTGAGCATGGATCCGGCATATGAATCCGTCACTGCCGGTGAACTTGCAAAGTTTGTGGCCGCCGGGGGCGTGGCGCGCGCCAAGAAGCCCATTTACTGGTGCTGCTCCTGCCACACGGCGCTGGCCGAGGCGGAAGTGGAGTATAACGACCACACCTCGCCTTCTGTCTACGTGCGCTTCGCCCTGCCCGATGAAAACCTGAAAAAGGTTTTTGCAGCCGCTGATCCGGCGCGCGCGCATGTGGTCATCTGGACAACAACGCCCTGGACCCTGCCGGACAATATGGCCGTGTGCCTGCACCCTGAATTTACCTATGCACTGGTTGAGGCACAGGGCAGCCAGTACATTCTTGCGGAAGATCTGGTGGCCTCCTGCGCAGAGACGTTCGGCTGGAGCGAGTACATCATTCTGGATCGCGCCACCGGAGAACGCCTCGAGGGGCTCAAGGCGCGCCATCCGTTCTATGACAGGCAGTCGCCCCTGGTGCTGGGCCTGCATGTGACTCTGGATGCCGGTACGGGCTGCGTGCACACCGCGCCGGGCCACGGTCGTGAAGACTACGATGTGGGCCTCAAGTACGGGCTGGAAATTTATTCGCCTATGGATGACGCCGGGCGCTTTTTGCCCGCCGTGGAATTTTTCGCCGGGCTGAATGTTTTTGAAGCCAACCCCAGGGTCATCGAAAAACTTGAAGAAGTCGGCGCTTTGCTGCAAAAGGGCAAAATTCGCCACTCCTACCCGCATTGCTGGCGCTGCAAGGAGCCGGTCATCTTCCGCGCGACCACCCAGTGGTTTATCAGCATGGAAAAGAATGACCTGCGCGCCCGCGCCCTCAAGGCCATTGATGAAGAAGTGCGCTGGATTCCCGCCTGGGGCCGCGAGCGCATCCATAATATGGTTGAATTCCGCCCGGACTGGTGCATCTCGCGTCAGCGGCAGTGGGGCGTACCCATTTTGGCCCTGCTGTGCGAAGACTGCGGCGAAGCCTGGAATGATCCCGCATGGATGCAGGAAATCGCCGCCCGCTTTGCCAAGCACCCCACGGGCTGCGACTACTGGTACGAAGCCGAACTCAAGGATGTCGTGCCTGAAGGCCTTGCCTGCCCCCATTGCGGCGGCAATCACTGGAAGCGCGAAACCGACATCCTTGATGTCTGGTTTGACTCCGGCACAAGCTTTGCCGCTGTGCTTGAAAAGCGCCCCGAGCTGGGCTTTCCCGCCGACCTGTACCTTGAAGGTTCTGACCAGCACCGCGGCTGGTTCCACAGCTCGCTGCTGGTCAGCGAAGGCACGCGCGGCTGCGCGCCGTACCGGGCCGTGCTCACCCACGGGTATGTGGTGGACGGCGACGGGCGCAAGATGTCCAAGTCTGTGGGCAACGTGATCGCGCCGCAGGAACTCATTGAAAAGTTCGGAGCCGAAATCGTGCGTCTCTGGGTGTCCTCGGTGGAGTACCGCGAAGACATCCGCCTTTCGGACGAAATTCTTGGCCGCCTTGTGGACGCTTACCGCCGCATCCGCAATACCTGCCGTTTTATCATGGGCAACCTGAGCGATATTTCCGCTCATGACCTGCTGCCGCTGGACAGGCTGCAGCCGCTGGACCGTTTTGCTCTGGACGTGGCCGGGCGCGTTCACGAGCGCGTGCAGCAAGCCTATATGGATTTTGACTTCCACAAGGTCTACCACACCCTGCACAACTATTGCGTCACGGACCTTTCTTCCGTGTATCTGGATATCCTTAAAGACCGCCTGTATGCCTCCGCTCCGCACAGCGAGGAGCGCCGCTCGGCCCAGACGGCCCTGTGGCATATCCTGAGCCTTTTGCTGCGCGATATGGCCCCGGTGCTGTCTTTCACCGCCGAGGAAATCTTCAGCCATCTGCCGGAGAGCCTGCGCGGTCCGGAATCGACGGTTTTTGCCCTGCCGCCGCTGGATGCGGCTCCCTATCTGCTGGACGAAGGCACGCGCGATGACTGGAACGTACTGCTGGCCGTGCGCGGCGCGGTGACAAAAGCCATTGAACCCATGCGCCGTGAGGGCATCATCGGGCATTCGCTGGATACGCGCGTGACCCTTTTTGTGGCGGACGAACTGCGCCAGCGCCTGGAGGGCCTGCATACCGACCTGCGCGCCGTGTGCATTGTGTCGCAGTTGCAGCTTGAGGCGCTGGATCGCGCCCCGCAGGCCGCGTATCAGGATGAAGAAGTGGCCGGTCTTGCCATCGGCGTTGAAAAGGCCAGAGGCGAAAAATGCGAGCGCTGCTGGATTTACAGCACCGAGCTTGGCTCGGACGCTTCGCATCCCGCCTTGTGTCCGCGCTGCACAGCGGTTATCAAGGATATGGAATCCTGAGAACATGCGCAGGCGTTATCGAATCCTCGGGGGCATGGCCCTGCTGGCGCTGGCGCTTGACCAGCTGACCAAGTATATTGTCATGCAGACCATACCGGAACACCGTTCAGTGCCGGTTATTGAAGGTCTGTTTGACCTGGTGAACATCCGCAACAGGGGAGCGGCCTTCGGCTTTCTGAACCGTTCGGATATTGAGTGGCAGTTCTGGCTGTTCCTCGGGGCCACGGTGGTAGCCGTATGGGCCATACTGATGCTGGTGCGCAGCTCGCATGACGAACCCTGGCTCTTTGCCGGATTGGGACTGGTCATGGGCGGCGCCCTGGGCAACCTGGTGGACCGCATCCGCTTTCGGGCGGTGGTGGACTTTCTGGATGTCTACTGGGGCGACTGGCACTGGCCGGCCTTTAATGTGGCGGATTCGGCCATCTTCGTGGGGGCCGCACTGGCCTGCGTCATCATGTGGCGCAAACCGCCCGAAAACGGAAACGAAAAGGGCAGCAAAGCCGGAAAATCCTCCGGCAAAGGAGGGAGTGCCGCATGATCTTTCACTGGTGGCATGTGGTGCTGGTCATGATTCCTATGATCCCCACGCTGTGGAGCATCATACACATATGGGGGCATGAGTTTCCCACGCCCCAGCAAAGGGCGCTGTGGCTCGTGCTGGTGGTTTTTTTGCCGGTCATCGGCGGCATCATCTATATTTTCACCGGGCGCAAAAAAGCCCTGGGAAAAGTGCAAATTTGAAAAAAGAGGATATTATGCGCACATTCCGTTCATTGTGCCTTGTAACGCTGGCTTGCGCTGCTCTGCCGCTGAGCGCCTGCGTATCCGGCGGCGGTTCCAGCAGCGGCAGCCTCAGCCTTGAGCAGCAGGTACAGCAGCACGACGTGCAGTTGCGGCAGATGCAGCCCTCGCAGGCCGACGCCTGGAATCAGATACAGGCGTTGCGGCAGGAACTGAATACCGTCAAGGGCCAGATGGATGACCTCAACAATGCCGGTGGCGCGCGCGCCCTTGTGGATCGCGTAAACCGGCACGACGAGGCCCTGCGCCAGGTTGAGCGCAGCATGGCCCTGAACCTGAA
>NZ_JBAIYR010000151.1:0-5120 GCF_036763145.1 Desulfovibrio sp. 1188_IL3213
CCCTATGCTGTGCATGACCATCAGACTCGCAATGCCGAGGTGCTGGCGCAGGGCGGGGCGGCCATTCTTGTGCCGGAACCGCGCATGGCTGTGGAAGGCCTGGCACAAACGCTCATCAGCCTGCTTAACGACAGCGGCGAGCGCACACGCATGTCGACCGCTGCACTGGCCTCTGCCCGGCCCGATGCCGCCGCTCGTGTGGTTTCTGTTTTGGAAGAGACAGCCCGTCTGCGCTGAAAGCGGTTGCGGGATGTTTGTATGGCGGCCTGCCGCCTGTGAATTATCTAGATATTCTTTAAAGGTAACGCATGAACAGCAAGATCCGGCACATCCACATGGTGGGCATCGGCGGCGCGGGCATGAGCGGCATTGCCGAGGTACTGCTCAATCTCAAATACGAGATTTCCGGTTCGGACATGAGCGATTCCGCTGTTGTCCGGCATCTGCGCAGTCTGGGCGCGCGCATTACCGTCGGGCATGCGGCGGAAAACGTGGGAGACGTGCAGGTGCTGGTCAAGTCCACAGCCATCAGGGATGATAATCCCGAGCTTGTGGAGGCCCGCAAGCGCAACATCGCCATTATTCCCCGTGCCGAGATGCTGGCCGAGCTTATGCGTCTGCGTCAGGGCATCGCCATTGCGGGTACGCACGGCAAAACCACCACCACATCGCTCACTGCCTCGATTTTTGATGAGGCCGGTCTTGATCCCACGGTGATCATCGGCGGGCGCCTCAATGTTTACGGAGCCAACGCCCATCTCGGACACGGCGAATACCTGATCGCCGAGGCCGATGAATCTGACGGGTCGTTTCTTTGCCTGTTGCCCATCATCAACGTGGTGACCAACGTGGATGAGGATCATCTGGACCATTACAAAACACGGGAAGCCATAGACAGCGCCTTTGTGCAGTTCATGAACAACGTGCCGTTTTACGGGCTGAACATTGTTTGCGGCGATGACCCCGGCGTGCTGGAACTTTTGCCGCGGGTAAAGCGCCCCGTGCTTACCTACGGTTTTGCCGAGGACAACTCCCTGCGCGCCGTGCCGCTGGAAAGCGGGCGGATCAGCCGGTTTCAGGTCTGGCTGCATGGTGAGCAGCTGGGTGAAGTCAGTCTGCCGCAGCCGGGCCGCCACAATATCCTCAATGCACTGGCGTCCATCGGTGCTGCCCTGGAAGTAGGCATCAGTTTTGAAAAATGCGCCGCTGGCTTGTGCGGATTCAAGGGGGTGGGGCGCCGTTTTGAATTCAAAGGCGAAAAGCAAGGGGTCACCGTGGTGGATGACTACGGCCACCACCCGGCTGAAATTGCCGCAACCCTTGCCACTGCCCGTCAGGTTTTCGAAGGCAGGCGCATTGTGGCGGCTTTTCAGCCGCACCGCTTCAGCCGCACGGAAGCCCATTTTGGTGAATTTTGCAAAGTCTTCAATGACGTTGATCAACTGCTGCTGACTGAAATTTACGCTGCCTCTGAAAATCCCATTCCCGGCGTTTCCGGGCAAAGCCTTGCGCAGGGGATACGCCAGGTCTCTTCAACGCCTGTGGAATATTTTCAGACTCTGGATGACCTTGCCCAGGCGTTGCCCGATATTTTGCGGGAAGGAGACGTGCTGCTGACTCTTGGGGCAGGCAATATTACCCGTTTGGGTCCCATATGGCTGGAAGGGCTTGACCATGCGTGAGATCGCCTCGCCGCAGCTCGCCCAGCGCACAACATTGCGTCTTGGCGGGACAGCTATCGCAGAGCTGATTCTTGAATGCCCGGAGGATATTGCTCCGCTGTCGCGCCGCTTGCGCGCCCTGGGAGGAAGCCCCGTGGTATTGGGGGCCGGAAGCAATATTCTGGCCCAGGATGGCGATTTGCCTCTGGTTCTTGTCCGGCCGCTGCTCGTGCAGGGACCTGAGGTGGTCGGTGAAGAAGAGGGGAGGGTGCTGGTTCGCGCCGGAGCGGGAGTACCCCTGCCACGGCTGTTGCGTTTTTGCGCGGAACAGGGCTTGTCGGGGCTTGAAGGGCTTGTGGGCATTCCGGGAACAGTCGGCGGTGCAGTAGCCATGAATGCAGGTTCTTTCGGCGTTGAAACATGCGAAAAGATTGATAATATCATGGTGTTTGACGCCCAGGGCGCGCGCACTGTGGCATCCTGCTCATTGCAGTATGCCTATCGCAGCCTGCGTATTGAAGAGAAAAAGAATGATTTTATCGTCTTGGAAGCCACATTTGGCTTGACCAGAGCAGCGAGGGATGGCATCACTAATCGCATGCGTCACAACTTTTTTGAGAAAAAGTCTAAACAACCTGTGACGGCCTGGAGCGCTGGCTGCGTATTCAAAAATCCCTCTGCGGAAATGCCTGCCGGCAAACTTCTTGAGCAGGCGGGATTCAAAGGAAAAAAAATGGGCGGCATGGCCTTTTCAACCCTGCACGCCAACTTCATGATCAATGAGGGCAGGGGAAGTGCAAAGGCGGCCCTGGCCTTATTGCAAGAGGCAAAAGAAACTGTGCGGGAGCGGTTCGGTGTAGTGCTTGAGCCCGAAGTCAGGATTATTCCATGCCTCTTCCCTTGAAAAAGAATGCCCGCAGATCCCGGAACGCGTACACGCGCGCCGCTGTGACGGGCAAAGGCAAAAAAAACGCAAAACTGCGCATGCCGGCTTTTATGGCGGCTGTTTTTGGCAGATTGCGCGGTTTGGGCGGATTAAAAAGCCTGTTTGCCGTTGCTGTTTTGCTGGTCGGTTTGGGAATAGTGCTTTCCGGTGTGTGCTTTGCCTCGTTGTGGCTGTACAACAAGGCCATAACCAGCGACTTTTTTATCACCCGTCATGTAGATGTGGCCGGCAA
The DNA here is from genome assembly GCF_036763145.1 of Desulfovibrio sp. 1188_IL3213. NCBI lineage: Bacteria > Pseudomonadati > Thermodesulfobacteriota > Desulfovibrionia > Desulfovibrionales > Desulfovibrionaceae > Desulfovibrio > Desulfovibrio sp. 1188_IL3213. The sequence goes on from NZ_JBAIYR010000151.1 coordinate 2,840, forward strand.
TGTGCGTCTTTCGCGCGATATGGTGCTGCAATACGGCGATCTTAAAGAAGGCGACAACAGCTTGGCCGTCAGCATTGCCAAAGTAGAGCGCAATCTGCGCCAGACCCCCTGGGTAGAGGAAGTTTCGGTAAAACGCCTTTTGCCCGACAGATTTGTGATAAAACTGAAGGAGCGGATGCCCTCCTTCTGGGTGCACAAGGAAGGTACCCTGTATTACGCCAATGAACGCGGTACGATTATCGCGCCAGTGGAAAGCAAGAACTTCCTGTCGCTCCCCACCTTGCGGGTGGAACCTGGGGCCGAAGACGCCATCCCCTTTCTCGCCCGCCTGATGAAAGACATCCAGAACGGTATACTGCCTGTGGAGGCTGGAGCAATCGCCTCCATTACCCTGAGTCCCGGCAGAGGCATTGAGGTGTACCTGGAAGACAGGGAAATGCGCCTCTCCATCGCCACAGACGACTGGGAAGGCAACCTTGCCCGGCTGGGAGTGACTTTGGGCGATCTGGCCCGGAGGCATGAACTGCGCAATGTGCGTGAAGTTCGGGCAGTCAACGGCAATGTATGGGTTTTGCTTAATCAGGCCGTGCAAAACTGATGCGGCGTGAATCATAAGAGTGTGAAGAACAGGCGTTTCTAGGAGAATGGCATGAATAAGTCCGAGCTCATCGTCGGTCTCGACATCGGCACCACAAAGATCTGCGCGGTGGTGGGTGAACTTGCTGAGTCGGGCCTTGTTGATGTGGTGGGCATCGGCACCAGCGTTTCCACCGGCCTGCGAAAGGGCGTGGTGGTCAATATCGAGCAGACCGTGCAGTCCATACGCAAGGCTGTGGAAGATGCCGAACTCATGGCCGGCTGCGAAATCCATTCTGTCTACGTGGGTATCGCGGGCAGCCACATCATGGGCATCAACAGTCACGGCGTCATCGCCGTCAAGGGCGGCGAAGTCGCGCAAAAAGATATTGAGCGTGCGCTGGATGCGGCAAGGGCCGTGGCTATCCCAGCCGATCGCGAGGTTATCCATATCCTGCCGCAGGAATATATTGTTGATAACCAGCGCGGCATCGCAGACCCCCTAGGCATGGCCGGCGTGCGCCTTGAAGTAAAGGTTCACATTGTCACCGGGGCGGTGTCTTCGGCGCAGAACATCGTGCGTTCCTGCCACCGCAGCCAGCTTGAGGTGTCTGATATCGCCCTTGAGTCCCTGGCTTCGGCCAAGGCTGTCCTTACTGAGGAAGAACGCGAAATCGGCGTGGCGCTGGTGGATCTTGGCGGCGGCACCACCGATATCGCCGTGTTTGCCAATGACGCCATCAAGCATACGGCCGTGTTGGCCCTGGGTGGACAAAACCTTTCCAACGACATCGCTTTCGGCCTGCGCACCCCCATTGCCTCGGCTGAAAAGATCAAGCTCAAGTATGGCTGCGCTCTGGCCGACCTTGTGCGCCATGATGAGTTTATTGAAGTTCCCAGTGTGGGCGGACGTGAGCCTCGTCGTTTGTCACGTCAGGTGCTTGCTGAAATTTGCGAACCGCGCATGGAGGAAATCCTCTACCTGGTGGACCAGACACTTGTGCGCTCGGGCTACAAGGACATGATCGGTGCGGGAGTCGTGCTCACCGGCGGCACTGCCCTTATGGAAGGCTGCCAGGAACTGGGCGAACAGATTTTCAATCTTCCCACCCGTATCGGGTACCCGCGAAATGTGGGCGGCCTTAAAGATGTGGTTAACAGCCCCAAGTTTTCCACCGCAGTGGGATTGTTGCGCTACGGCGCAGAAAAAGAAGTTTCCGGCCAAAAAAAGTTCACCACAAGAAGTGAGAGCGGCGTCTTTGATGGCGTGCTTGCGCGTATGAAAAAGTGGTTCGCTGATATTTCTTAAAATAACGACCTCAAACGGGCATTTGAGGACAGGTTAAAACAGGAGAGGAACCTATGTCTCAGTCGATCGTGGACGATATTGACACGTCTTTGTCCAGCAACGCTAAAATCAAGGTTATAGGCGTTGGCGGCGGCGGCGGCAATGCTGTGCAGAACATGATAGCCTCTGGTCTGCGCGGCGTGCAGTTTGTCTGCGCCAACACAGACGTGCAGGCTCTGGCGAAAAACGGCGCTCCTGTAAAAGTGCAGATGGGCGAAAAGCTCACCAAGGGGCTGGGCGCGGGCGCAAACCCCGCCATAGGCCGCGAGGCCGCTGTGGAAAGCGTCAATGCCATTCGTGAAGCCATTGGCGATGCGGACATGGTTTTTGTGACCGCCGGCATGGGCGGCGGCACTG
>NZ_JBAIYR010000152.1:0-5104 GCF_036763145.1 Desulfovibrio sp. 1188_IL3213
GCTCCAGCAGCACCACGTCCAGCGGGGTGTCAGGCACGGCCACCATGATGCCGTCCAGACGGCTCGCCGCGCCCAGACGGCGGGTCACCCAGTCGATAACCGGCAGATCACGCAGGCAGAGCAGAGATTTCAGCGGCAGGCGGCTGGAACCCAGCCGGGCCTGAATAATGGCGACAACCTTGCCTTTACTGGTCATATTTTCCTCCGCCGCGTCCGGCGATAGTGGGGATTCCTGAAACGCACGGCGCTCTGCCCCTGGAGCAGAGCACCCTTGAGACGGCAGGCCGGGAGGCGCGGCTTCTATTTCCATACCCGCCCCCTGCAACAGCCTGAAATAAAAATTTCAGAGCATACCGACTTTGAAAAACGTACATGTGCTAGGGCCGCTCGTTGAGCAAACCCAGCATGCGCCGCACCACGCGGTTCTTGTTGACCGTAAAGTCCATGCTGTCCTGTCGCAGCCAGAAGCGCTCACGGCGCGGATTTTTCAGCATCGCCAGAAAGGTGTTGCGGATTCTGCCGTCGCTGACACGATCCATAATGCCCACAAAGGCAAAACCGTGGCGCGGCCGGGCAAAGGTATGGCGCGCCTCGCGCTCGTGCGTTGCCAGCACAAGGGCAGGCACGCGCATGTGCGCCAGTTCGTAAACCGTGCGCCCAGCGGAACAGATGGCGAGGTCCGCGCCTTCCATCATGCGGCTCATGACGTTGGTGGCCCAGGTAAAGGTCACCAGCGGATTATCCAGCTTTTTCAGATGCGCTTCCATAGCGTCCTTGTGGGCGTAGCCGGGTCCGGCGACCAGCCGGACAGCAATTCCGTAGGCACGGCAGATCGGCTCGATGATGTCCAGCACCCGGCGCGAGCAGTCATGCTGATCTGTGCCGCCAAAGGTGATAAGCACGGTTTTGACCTCAGGCCGGAAGGGATTGCGCGCCGCGTTGACAAACTCGTCACGCAGGCAGAAAAAATCCGGCCCGCTGCACAGACGGTCCGTGCTTTCCCCTTCGTACAGGGCATTGACCACAAGGCGCGCCAGCGAAGCCCCCGGCCCTTCGTCCTCAAAGTTTACGCAACGCGCCCCGGCGGCCACAAGACGCTTCATGTAGGCCGTGGTGGTGTTGAGGATATCATTGACCACCAGATCCGGGTTCAGGGCCAGCACGGTGTCTGCCAGGTCTTCCTGCCCCTGGCGGACGATCCGGTAATCCTTGCGGGCGATGCTTTCAACGGCCAGTTCGCTTTCGCGGGTGCAGACAAAGCTGACCCGATGGCTTGTAATCTCGTGCGCCAGCATGAGCGCCCGAAACACGTGCCCCATGCCGATGGCGGGCCAGCCCGCCACCACAAAGACCACATGCCGCCGCTCAAGCAGGCGTTCGCATATCCACCAGTCCTGATAGCCCTGTATTTCAATGGCCCTGTCGTTGAGAAAATAGGGAATGACGCGACCGCGCCCCTGCTGGCGGTCCCGGTCCAGCAGACGCGAAAGACGCAGCATGATCAACGCGCGGCTTTCAACCACAAGGGTTTTTTCGCCCCTGTGCTCCGTCTCGTCATCCAGCAGGTCTTCAAGCCCCTCGCCATGCATGTTCCAGATGCGCTGACGCACGCTTTTCACGGTCACAAGGCTGTCGGCGTCCGCCTCGCGATACTTCTTCCAGGCGTCTTCCACGTCCACCCAGGTGAGCAACGGGCATGATGCGCGCAAAATAATGCAGTGCTCGTACTGTTCCGCCAGTTCTTCCAGCAAGACGCGCATTTCATTCACGATGTCCAGCGTGGTGAAATGTATGTCCTTATTGCGGCGAAATCCCACGCCCGCGCGTTCGCAGATGAGGGATATTTCCTGGCTGTCGGTGAGCACCATGATATCTTCGCCGGGCAGAACGCTCCGCGCCGTATTGATGGCCCGCTGCACAAGCGTCACCCCGGCCAGCTTTTTGACAAGCTGGTCAGGAATAACGGCATTTTTTTTGATGGCCGGTATGACAATGCAGCGTTCTTTCACGATAGTTCCGAAGTGGTCATGCGCGGGGGGCGCACATGGCTGTAGCCTCTGCCGGGACATGAGCGCCATGCGCTTTCCTCATCCCGCTCGGGCGGCCCGCCGACTCACAAGGCACAGCGGCGCAGGCCGGGTCAGTACCCTTGAGCACCATTCCCGGCCTGCGCCGTTAGAGCAATTTCAAAGTGAAATTGCTCTGCTGACGCGACCGGACGGCAAACACGCCGTCTCAGCGCAGGCTCGCCAGCACCTCGCGGGTGGAAGCCAGCATGTAGTCAAACTCTTCCCCGGTCAGCCAGTGCTGGAAGGGGAAGGAAATCATGGTGTCAAAGAACAGGTCCGCATTGGGGCAGCAGGCTTCGCCCATTCCCAGACGGCGGTAATAATCGTACCTGTCCAGCGGAATGTACTGCACCACGCATTTGACGCCCTTTTCATTGAACATGGCGCGCATGAAGCGGTCTCGCGCCTCTACACCCGTGGTCATGCGGGCCGCAAGCAGGTGGTAGTTGTGGCGGGGGCTGTCGACCCGATGGAATTCCAGTTCGGGAAAGTCCGTCAGGGCATCAATGAAACCCAGGGCGCGGCTGCGCTTCTGCTCGTTGATCTCGTCAATGCGCTCCAGCAGCTTGGCCCCCAGGGCGCATTCCACTTCACCAAGGCAGTAGTTGTTGGGCGGCACCATGCGGCCGTCGATAATGGGCATATCCACGTTGCCCATGGCGGGCTTCCAATAGTCGGGGCGCTCAAAATCAAAAGCGCAATGCCCGTTGTGGCGCAGGGTGGGAACCATGCCCGCCAGCCTGGGGTCGCGCACATACAGCATGCCGCCTTCGCCAAGGGTGGTCAGGTTTTTATGCGAATGGAACGAAAAGACCCCCATATCCCCGAAGGCTCCGGCCTTGATGCCGTCCACTTCGGCCCCGATGGCCTGGGCGGCATCCTCGATAAGGATAAGGCCGCGCTCTTTGCACAGGGCGGCAATGGCGGGCATGTCGGCCACATAGCCGTAAAGATGCACGACCACCACGGCCCTGGTGCGCGGAGTAAGCACTTTTTCAATGCTCTCGGCGGTGACCACGCGGCTGTGCAGGTCCACATCGGCCCAGACAAGTCGGGCGCCCTTCTTGATGTAGGGATAGGCAGAGGCCGTGAAGGTGTGGGAAGGAATAACCACCTCATCGCCTTCGTTAAACAGGCAGAGCTGGGCTGAAAGCTCCAGGGCGGAGCAGCCGTTCATGGTGGTAAAGCAGGTTCCCTGCGGCACACCCTGGTACTCCGCGAACTTGCTTTCAAACCGGCGCATGTGATGCCCCTGGGTAAGGGGATCGGCATTGCGCATGGCCTCGACAACCACGGCTATTTCTTCTTCGGTGTACCGGATGGCACGCCCGCTGAAATTGACCTTGATATCCATGAGACTCCTCATAAAACAGCTTGCGCTTGAAGTTGCCGCGTTACGTGGGCAAGGCCCCGCACGCGCCAATATTGCGAACGTTGCTGCGCCTCGCTTCGCATGTCAGCCACCGGCTGATGCGGGTGTTGCCCGGGCGGAAAAAACCTGACGGCGTTGCGCGCCGGCATGCCCGTGAAACAGAGACTCCACAGACAGACATCCCGCCAAACAGCCCATATGCGGGCCGCTTCATGGCAGATGCCCTAAAGGCCTGACGGCGGCGGAGCCTCCGCCCACGCCGCCGACAGACTGTATGATCTTAGAGCAGATTACGAATGAAACGAGTCAACTGCTCTGCAAGGATTTTCCTGAAAATCCTTGCCACGAAATGCGAGCAGGCAGGCTTTTGCCTGCCGTAAGCAAGCATTTCAAGTGTTAAATGCCCTAGAACAATGCACTTTAAAACGGTTCGGCGCTGTGCCGCCTGCTACATGCTCTTGAAGCGCCCGATGACATTTTCCTTGGTGAGGATTTTTTTGAAATCCGGCCCAAGGCGGTTGGACAGCGGCTTTTCATGCACAATGCTGGCCCCGTAGAGCGCGTCGTACTGCGCGTCGGTGAGGCCCTGACAGATGCCCTTGGGCAGGTCAATGCCCTGGCGCTCCATCATGAGCATGAATTCCTTGTACTGTTCGGGATAGATGTCTTCCTGCACAGACAGCGAATAGCAGTTGGCGATGCCGTGGCGCATATGCAAAACCATGCTCAGCCCGGCGGAAATGGGATGCACCACGCCCACGAACCCGGCGGCCATGCCGCCCAGGTAGGAGGCGATCATCATCTTTTCGCGGTTTTCTTCGCTCATCATGTCCTGCGAAAGAAAAACCTGCTTGCAGAGATCAATGGCCTTTTCAGCCAGGGAATCCACAACCACGTTGCGGTAGGACCCGGTAATGCTCTCAAAGCAATGCATGTAGGTGTCGATGCCGGTGTAAAAATACTGGTTGCGGGGTACGCTGGCCGTGAGGTCGGGGTCCATCAGCACCTGGTCGAACATGGTAAAGTCGCTGTTCATGCCCAGTTTGATGTTTTTTGCCTCATTGCAGATAATGCCGGTGCGCGAGGTTTCAGACCCGGTGCCCGACAGGGTGGGTATGGCGATCTTGTAGGGCGCGGGATTTTTTACAAGGTCCCAGCCCTGATAGTCTTCAGCCTTGCCGGGATTGGTGAGCAGGTTGCCCACGCACTTGCAGGTATCAAGCACGCAGCCGCCGCCAAGGGCTACCAGGGCGCAGGGGTCCGCGCCTTTCAGAAAGGTCTTCACCTGGGCGGTATAGCCGTCCACGCTGTCAGTGGTGGGTTCTCCGGCGGTGTCGATATGGAGCACCATGTCGCCGCTTTCCACGGGCAGCTTTTCCACCAGATCCTTGCCCTGAAAAAAATGATCCAGAAAAAAGACCGCGGGGCCGGACACAGCCTTGCGGCGCGGGGCCATAAGGTCGCCGAGCTGGCTCAGGCTGCCCTGGCCGATCATATAATAACCGACATTTTTTGCATTACGGTACATAGTTGCCCTCACAGTATGGCATAAGATTTCCGGGCCATACGCTATAGCCGCAGGTCTGGCAAGCGATGCCGCAAAGCGGCGCGCGGCGCGGGCCGGCGGATGTTACAACACAGGTCAGTCTCTCTTGTCCGGCAC
>NZ_JBAIYR010000153.1:0-5084 GCF_036763145.1 Desulfovibrio sp. 1188_IL3213
GTGGACGGGGCCGAACGCGAAGATGAGCAACTGGCGGAATTTCACGTGCTGGGCTTTCCCCTGCTGGCAGTCTCCGCCGAGCACGGACACAATATCCGCGCCCTTGTGGAAGACCTGGTTGACCTGTTGCCCGAGGAAACCCCCGAAGCGCCTCCGGCTCCCCCGACCCTGCGCCTGGCAATGCTTGGCCGCCCCAATGCGGGCAAGTCCTCGCTTATCAACGCGCTTTCCGGCGAAGACCGCATGATCGTTTCCGATGTGGCGGGCACGACCCGTGACAGCGTTGACGTGCGCTTCAGCCGCAATGGCAAGGACTATGTCTTTGTAGACACGGCCGGTGTTCGGCGGCGCACAAAAATTACGGACAGTGTAGAAAAGTACTCTGTGAACTCGGCCATCAAGTCCAGCACAAAGGCGGACGTGACCCTGCTGACCCTGGATGCTGCCGAAGGCGTGAGCCAGCAGGACAAGCGCCTCATGGACATGCTGAACACGCGCAAAACGCCGTTCATGGTTCTGATCAACAAATGCGACCTGGCCCCCCGGCATGCCCTGGATCAGCTGAAAAAGAATGTCAGCCAGATGCTGGCATTCTGCCCCCACGTGCCGGTCATGCCCGTTTCTGCCCTTAGCGGCAAAGACCTGGATAAAATACTGCCTCTTGCACAGCGCATCCATGAGGAGTGCAGCATCCGCATCCCCACAGGACGCCTCAACAGGGCCATGGAAGAGGTGCTTACCCGTCACCAGCCCCCTGTGGTCAAAAGGGCGCGGGCCAAATTCTTCTATCTTACCCAGGCCGAATCCGAGCCGCCGACCTTTGTGTTTTTTGTGAGCGACGCCACGCGCGTGCCGGAGAGCTACGCCCGCTACCTTGAACGCGCACTGAGAAAAACCTTCGGTATCGTTCATGCGCCCATGCGCCTGCACCTGCGCTCAAGCCACAAGAAAAAGGACAAGTAGCGCCATAACAGGCACCTGCCCCAAAGCACCACCCCAAAAACGATTTTCATGAGGCGGCCCGGATGTACCGACATCATCCGGGCCGCCTTTGGCATCGTGTAAAAAAACACCGCATCTTTTGCCGTCCGGCACTTGACAGACGCGGCAACCGCGCATTGACAGGCCGCCCGCAATAAGGCAATAGAGAGGTCTTCATCCATTTTGAAGCGCAAAATGCGCGCGACAATTTTCTCGTAGGAGGGGCTGATGAAAAAAGGTATAACCTTGCTTGCGGCAATGGCACTCTGCGCGGCGCTGGCCGCCCCCGCTCGGGCGGAAGACACCATCAAAATCGGCGTCGCCGGCGCTCACTCCGGCGATTTGGCCTCCTACGGCGTACCCAGCCTGAACGCTGCCAAGGTGGTCATTGCCGATACCAACGCCAAGGGCGGCGTGCTCGGCAAGCAGATCGAGCTGGTGGCCCAGGACGACCAATGCAAGCCCGAGCTGGCTACCAACGCAGCCACCAAGCTCATTTCCGACAAGGTCGCCGTGGTTATGGGGCATATCTGCTCCGGCGCCACCAAGGCTACCCTGCCCCTGTATACCGACGCCAAGATCGTGAGCATGTCGCCTTCTGCCACCACTCCCGGCCTTACGGAAGGCGGCAGCAACCCCTACTTCTTCCGCACCATTGCCAACGACAAAGCCCAGGCCGGACTGACCAGCGACTTCATGCTCAACAACCTCAAAGTCAAAAAAGTTGCCTATCTGCATGATAACGGCGATTACGGCAAGGGCTTTGTGGACAATAATCGCGAGCACCTCGAAAAGGCCGGCGTCAAGACCGTTCTGTTTGAAGCCATCACCCCCGACGCCGTGGACTTTTCCGCCGTTGTGCGCAAACTCAAGCGCGAGCAGCCCGACATCGTGGTTTTCGGCGGCTATCAGCCCACGGCCTCCAAGCTGCTGCAGCAGATGCGCCGCGACCGCGTGACCACCGCCCTGCTCGGCCCTGACGGCCTTATGGACGAAGCCTTCATCAAGATGGCCGGCAAGGCCAGCGAAGGCGTGTACTCCTCCTATCCCAAGGACACCAGCAACCTGCCCGCTTACAAGGCCGCCCGTGAAGGCCACGTAAAAATGTTCGGCAAGGATCCCGGCTCGTTCTACTACAACGGTTATGCCGCCACCCAGGCCCTGATCAATGCCATTGAAAAGGCCGGCAGCACCGACACAGCCAAAATTGTGGAAGCCCTGCATACCGCGCCCGTGGATACCCCGCTGGGAACCCTGACCTTCAGCAAAACCGGCGATGCCGCCGGCATGGCTCTCTCCATCTATCAGGTCAAAGACGGAAAATTTGTGGAACTCGACCACAGCATCGTCCTTGAATAGTTGATCAGGGGGGCGCGGTCATGGCCGCGCCCCCGTTTTCGCACACACTTTCGGCTGCGGCCGACGGCAATAACGGAACTGACGCCGGAGCGTGGCACTGCCAGGCCCCGGCGCGCGCGGGACGGCATGGACATCCAATTTTTTATAGAGCTTTTCTTTGGTGGACTCACCAGAGGCAGTATCTATGCGCTTATAGCTCTGGGCTACACCCTGGTTTACGGCATCATTGAGCTTATCAACTTTGCTCATGGCGAAATTTACATGCTGGGCGCTTTTACCGCCCTGCTGGTTGCCGGGGTGCTGGGCGTATACGGCTTTCCCGCTGGCGGCATACTTGTCGTCGCGGCGCTGGCGGCCATTGTCTGGTGCGCCGCCTATGGCTACACGCTGGAAAAGGTGGCGTACAAGCCGCTACGCGGCGCACCGCGCCTGTCGCCCCTGATCTCGGCCATAGGCATGTCCATATTTTTGCAGAATTACGTGTTGCTGGCCCAGACCTCAGACTTCGTGCCTTTTCCCAATCTGCTGCCTGAAATGGATTTTCTTGAGCATATCGGCTATGTCATGGGACCCAGCGATTTTCTGATTCTCGCTGTCAGCACCATTGCCATGGTTTCGCTCTCGCTTTTCATCCGCTACACACGCATGGGCAAAGCCATGCGCGCCACGGCGCAGAACCGTAAAATGGCGCTGCTGCTGGGCATTAACGCCGACCGCATCATTTCCCTGACCTTTATTATCGGATCGGGGCTGGCAGCCCTTGGCGGCGTGCTCATTGCCTCACATATGGGACAGGTCAACTTTGGCATCGGCTTTCTGGCCGGGCTTAAAGCCTTTACGGCAGCGGTACTCGGCGGCATCGGTTCCATCCCCGGAGCCATGGTGGGCGGCCTTGTGCTCGGCCTCGCCGAAAGCTTCACCACCGGGTACTTCTCAGGCAACTATGAAGACATGCTGGCCTTTGCCATCCTGATCCTCATTCTGATCTTCCGCCCTGACGGCATCCTGGGCAAAGCCAAAGTGCAGAAGGTGTAACCATGCAAAGAGTCATCAAGGCCGCCATCGCGGCACTCTGGTTCATGGTGCTCACCCTGCCCGTTTTGGGCATCAAGCTGAACACCATTGAAAGCACTGTTACCTGGCGGCTGGACCGCATCGCCCTGCTGGGCGCGGGCATCTTTGCACTGGCCCTTATCTGGGACTGGTGCTTCAGCCGCAAGGCCAGGGGCCTGGCCGTCATCAGGCTGCCGCGCAATTTCAGTCTCGGTTCGGGCATGGCCATCCTTTCCGAACGGCCCGTCCTTATGGCCGGAAGCCTGGCTATTCTTGCGGCCATCATGATTGCCATGCCGCTGGTGGTTTCGTTTTACCAGACCAACATCATGATCTCGGCCCTGCTCTATATCATGCTGGCGCTGGGCCTGAATATCGTGGTGGGTCTGGCCGGTCAGCTTGTGCTCGGCTATGTGGCCTTTTATGCCGTAGGGGCTTACGCCTACGGTCTGCTGCACCAGTTCCTGGGCTGGGGCTTCTGGGTGTGCCTGCCGGTGGGTGGCTTTGTGGCCGTCATTTTCGGTCTGGCCCTGGGCTTCCCCGTTCTGCGACTGCGCGGCGACTATCTGGCCATTGTTACCCTGGGTTTTGGCGAAATAGTGCGTCTGGCCCTGCAAAACTGGACCAGCCTGACCGGCGGGCCGCGCGGCGTGGGTGATATTCCCCGTCCCGGATTCTTCGGCATGGAAATGGATATCAGCGCCAGCACAACCTATATTTACTACCTTGTGCTTGCGGCAGTGGTCATAACGATCATTGTCATCAGCCGCCTGAAAAACTCCAGGGTCGGCCTTGCCCTCCAGGCACTGCGCGAAGATGAAATTGCCTGTGAAGCCATGGGTATAGACATCACACGGGTGAAGCTTTCCGCCTTTGCCCTTGGCTCGTGCTGGGCCGGTTTTGCCGGGGTTATCTTTGCGGCCAAAACAACCTACATCAATCCCTCAAGCTTCACCTTTATGGAATCGGCCATGATTCTGTCCATGGTGGTGCTGGGCGGCATGGGTTCCATCACCGGCGTGGTCATAGCCGCTCTTATTCTCATACTTGCGCCGGAATATCTGCGTGCCTTCTCCGAATACCGCATGCTCATCTTTGGAGCCATCATGGTGATCATGATGATTTTCCGGCCTCAGGGCCTTATCAGCGGCGAACGGCGCCGCTACCGCATCACCGGCCTTCATGAATCCAAAGGAGGCCGCCAGTGAACCCCGTGCTTGAAGTACAGGACCTTTCTCAGGACTTCGGCGGTCTGCGCGCTCTCAACGAATTGTCGCTTACAGTCAACAGCGGCGAGATTGTGGCCCTTATCGGCCCCAACGGCGCGGGAAAGACCACATTTTTCAACTGTGTGACGGGCATCTATACCCCCACCGAGGGCAAGATGTTTCTGTATGACCGCGAAGGCAGCCCCAAACTGCTTAACGGCAAGAAGCCGCACGTTATCACTGCTATGGGTATGGCCCGCACGTTTCAGAATATCCGCCTTTTCAGCGATATGACCGTGCTGGAAAACGTCATGATAGGCCGCCACTGCCGCACGCGAGCGGGCATTCTGGGGGCCGTCATGCGCGATGGCCGCACCCGCCGCGAAGAACAGGAAAGCATCGACGCGAGCTATGCCCTGCTGGAGTTGGTACGCCTGCAAGACATGTGGAACGAAACCGCCCGCAACCTGCCCTATGGCGCGC
>NZ_JBAIYR010000154.1:0-5067 GCF_036763145.1 Desulfovibrio sp. 1188_IL3213
GTGATTAAAAATGTCTATAGTTAAAATTGATAGTATTAATTTAAAAAAAATGAGTTTTTTCGATATTTATGACTTTGAGGATTTTTTTTTAGAAAATGCCTTGATAGAAAATGAGATAATAAGTGATCAATGTATTGAAAAATTATTTATTGAAGATAGTATAATCGAACACTGTGAATTAAGTGGAAATGATTTTGTTAAAGCTGAATTTACTAACTGTATATTTAAAAATTGTGATTTTTCAAATACAGTCTTATCAGAATCGGTATTGTACAAATGTGAATTTATCAATTGTAAAATGTTAGGCTTAGATATTTCCGAAGCCTATATAAATACTAATTTATTTTTAGAAAATAACATGGAAATGGTTAATTTATCAAGTGCTAATTTCAAAGAAGTTTCTTTCTCCGATTGTAATCTAACTAATACTGACTTGATAGACGCAAAGATGGTGAAAACCACATTTGACAGTTGTAAACTAGATAGTATGAATCTCACAGGAACTCTTTTAAAAAAAGTAGACATCAGTACTTGTCATTTTACTCATTTACCATTAAGTATTGAAACAATTTCTGGTAGTATCGTAAATGAACACCAAGCACTAATATTAGCAAGAGACCTTCTGAAAGTTAAAATAAAGTAGCAAACTACTCTTTAGACTAAGTATAACGTCGCTTATGTTAACTCCACTTCAATTTTTAAAATTACTTAGACTAAAATACGTCTACAGACTCATATTTAGAACAGGTTTTCATGATATATTAAATTCAATAAAAAGGATAGAAGTGGGGAGATTTTTATGAGTTATATCGCATTTTTAGTAGGGATTCTGTTTTTGGTATGGGGAACTATCCGGATGAGTACAGATTTTAAATCAAATAAAAGAGAGAATAATATTATACAACTTATTTTTACTGGACAAGCTTCAGGTATAGGACAATTCTTCTCAGGTATTATTTTTATAATTATTGGCATAGTTAGTTTGTTAGTCCAATAGACAATTTAGCTTCTTATAATTTGATTTATGTTAACTGAACTAATAAAGTACCAGATCCCTTAGTTGGATCATAGATATTTTGATAGAAAATACAAATCATGATATAATAATTCTACAAATAAGATATGCATTGAATAACCAAAAAGAGCCAGTCGGGGGCAACCGAACTGGCTCTTTTCTTTTTTCATTGCTTGTTTGACCACTTCAAACAAATAACGTGAGGCTAGCTGTCTTTCTTGTCCTTAGAATCTAGCCATTTACTAATGCTATGGGCAATAACATTAATCACGATTCCAAGTAAGACGTCAAATAAGATATGCAACTGAATAACCTCCCTTCTTGCTGAAGATTTCAGCCAAAAGGAAGACAGCAGACATATTATATCAAATTTCTTAACTGATTATTCATAAAAAAGAAATGGTTATGGTCTAAATAAATTCATATTTTCAGACTAATATATAAGCATACCAACAAAACAACCCTAACAAACTTTTTCATTTTATTTACTCCTCCAAAGTAGATAAAACAACTCCTTTTTTCCCTTAGTAATTTGCTAAGGGCTTTTTTTTTGTTAATTTCATTGTTATTATTGTTATTATCAATGAAATTAAGGAGAAACTCTTATATGATAAGCGTTACAGAGATTGCTGAAAAGTTACAAATTTCAAAAATGATGGTTTATCGTTTCATTAATAACAATGAAATTAAACATTCTGCTAAAGATGGACGGACGTTTTTGTATGATATGACTGCGTTTCAGACGATTAAAGAAGGTTTGAAAGACAAGTCAGTAATTTCATCTGATAATAACATTGAAATTACTGAAAATAAGAACGAAGAAGAATACCTTCAAATCAATGATAATGATGTTATTATTGAAATTATGAAGTCTGAAATTGAAATTAAGAACAAACAAATTGATGAATTAACTGAAATGAATAAAGCGTTAAATGTAACGCTCCAGCAACAACAACAATTACTACTTTACGAGCAACAAAAAAACACAAAACTCCTAGAAGAAAATATAGAAAATAAAAAATGGTGGCAGTGGTGGAAATAATATAGCTTTTTATTCTTATCATTTGCTACTGATTTTAAATCTAGGGTTGTTAGGGTTTACCCTGACCGTCTGTAAGACGTTTTATTTATCAAACTAAGAGTTTTAACTAAATGAGCTTAAATAGCTCTTTTTTGCGTTTTAAGGCTATTGAATAGTTTCCTTAAAGAAATGTTTTAGGTTTTAGCGAAGGAGCGTATAGCGACTGCTGCAAGTTTAATGTGAGAGAGTTTTTCTCTCACTCCTTTTTTATATCTTTTAATCTTACGCATAGATCAATTTAACAAAAAAAGTGATTTTTAGGTGGGAAAAATAGAGTACCTTTTTTATAACTTCTTTTATAACCTCTTTTAAACCTCTTTTAGACACTAGTTGAGCCTTACTCTCCCAAGGGTTTGCAAATGTTTAAAACTACATTTTGTCTGTTTATCAACTACATTTTGTCTGTTTATCAACTACATTTTGTCTGTTTATTGACTACATTTTGTCTGTTTATTGACTACTGATTAAAAC
Organism: Desulfovibrio sp. 1188_IL3213; assembly: GCF_036763145.1. Taxonomy (NCBI): domain Bacteria; kingdom Pseudomonadati; phylum Thermodesulfobacteriota; class Desulfovibrionia; order Desulfovibrionales; family Desulfovibrionaceae; genus Desulfovibrio; species Desulfovibrio sp. 1188_IL3213. The sequence continues at coordinate 2,568 of NZ_JBAIYR010000154.1, forward strand.
TACGGTATTATTAATTGGTAGTTTTAATCAGTAGGAGGGATATTATGTCCAACGAAATAATTAAGTATCACACCGAATTAAATACAATACCATTAAGAAAGTTTACTCCTGTAGAAATGAATCTGTTTTTTTCTATTGTTTCTCGAATGCGTGATAAAGGTACTCAAAAAATTCAATTTACTTTTGATCAGCTAAAAGATTTAAGTAATTACAAAGCAACTGCTAATGTGAGATTTATTGATGATTTGGAAACTACTTATGATAAATTAATGGACTTAAGATTTGGTCGTCGTAGTGCTGATGGATTAGAACGAGAGAGATTTGTTATGTTTAATGAGTTTCAAATTAAAGGTAAAGCTGATGTACCTTATGCAGAAATTCAAATTCACGAAAAAGCATTACCTTTGCTTAATAATTTAGATGAATGGGTTAGATATTCTCTTCAACAATTTACTGAATTACAAAGCAGTTATTCAAAAACAATGTTTAGATTATTAAAGCAATTTAGAACTACAGGTTATGCATATTTTTCTAAAGAAGATTTTTTTGAATTATTAGATATTCCTAAAAGTTATTGGAATAAGCCTGCTAATATAGATTCTCGTATTTTAAAACCTATTAAAGAAGAACTGACTCCCTTATTTAGAGGACTAACAATTAAAAAGAAACATGGAAAAGGAAGAGGTAAACCGGTCATAGGTTATCAATTTTCTTTTAAAGCTGAAGCAAAAAATGCTGATGATTTTTCTAAAGGAGAACGAGAAAATTTACGAATCAAAATGTTTAACATTGAACACAACGGAGAACTTTCTCAGGAAGAAAAATGGGTCGCAAAAGATAAAGTTTTAGGGTTAAAAATCGGAACTCATGAAGCAGATTATTACAGCCAGCAACAAAAAGAATCAGACAAAATAGAAGAAGAAAAATTAAGAAAAGATTTGCTTAAAGAACTACAAAATGGCTTTAAATAAAGAAAAAAAGGAATGTAACATTTGATGTATCATTCCTTTTTTCTATGTATCATTTAATACATCATTCACTTAAATCTATGTGTTTTCTACTTAATTCTATACATCATTTGATACATCATTCGCTATTTTTATACATCATTTAATACATCATTTGCCACTTTTTTGAGAAAGGTTTTTAGGGGTTAGAAACACTGTAGGCACAGCCTACAGACGACTTGTGACTTAGAAAGTGGGCCCACTTTCTCTTATGCTCTTACGAATTAGTTTGTACTTATCTAGTTTTACTACTCTTAGCTTTTATCTTTTACATGAGCGTAGCGAATTTTAACCAACACGCTTGACGAAAAAAGAGAGAAGATTAGACATGAACTTCTCTCTTTTTTAGCACGATAGACACCAAAAAATTTTGGTGGGTATAAGTGCGCCCTTAGCGATTATCGAATCAAATTTATTTGGTGCGTATAAGTGCGCCCTCATAAAAAAATCGGGAGGAATTTCCATGACAGATAAACAAGTGGAATCAAAAATTTATCAGATAGAATTACTCAATGAATTTTCTATGTCTGTTTATAATCGACTGCTATGACACGTCCATAAAAACAAAATTGATTTAACTCATCAAGCTCATCAAGAAAACTTTATCGTGTTGCTTTTTCATCAGTTAGAAGAAACTCTAAGTCTTAACTTATTCAAAAAAGAATTAAAAGAGCTAGAAGAAATAAAACACTACTGGATAACCATGAACTCCCTCAAAAAAGAAATATGCGCTTCTGACGTTCAAACAGATTAAATTAAAAGTGTTCTTCATTAAGCGTCTTTCAGACGGTTAGGACAAGCCCTAACAACCCAAAAATAATCGAGAGAATCGACAAACAAAGACCAGGAGAAACGTTCTTCACTTTGAAGATCTTTCTCCTGGTCTTTTTAGTTGGTCTTAGGTAACACCTAACAAGCTCTTTTTGGGTTCTCCACGTGGAAACCCGTTGCTTGCCTTATCGAATTTAATAACAGATCTCGTTCAAACTCGTTTTGATATTTCACTATCTCGCAAAAAAAGAAGCCTAATTTCTAGGGCTTCTTTTTTTATTTTGAGGTAGACCTTTTCGGATTCACAATCTCACCGTCTGTAACCCTTGGTAAACGTGCTGCTTGGTTAAATGGAGATTATGTTAAGCAATAGATTAGATAACTGAAAATAGTTCATTCGACATAATATTTTTATTCAATTATAAAAATTCAATTAGAATTAAACTATTTTAGGTTATCTCTCGATGTTTGAGAGGTTTTCAATTTTTTTTTTTAACTATCCCTTGCATAAATAGCCTTTAAAATACTCATTTTAATTTAATACAAGGAATATTTAAGTTGATATACTAAAGCAGATTTAATATTTCTAATGGGAGTGATTAAAAATGTCTATAGTTAAAATTGATAGTATTAATTTAAAAAAAATGAGTTTTTTCGATATTTATGACTTTGAGGATTTTTTTTTAGAAAATGCCTTGATAGAAAATGAGATAATAAGTGAT
>NZ_JBAIYR010000155.1:0-5058 GCF_036763145.1 Desulfovibrio sp. 1188_IL3213
GAACGCCGCGCCGCCACCGCCGCTGCCGTGCGCGAGGCCGGAGCGGATATGGGCATCGCCTGGGACGGAGACTTTGACCGCTGCTTTTTTTATGACGGCAACGGCAATTTCATTGAGGGCTACTACTGCATAGGTCTGCTGGCACAGGAACTGCTGCGGCGCGCTCCCGGCGGCAAGGTGGTTCATGACACGCGCGTCTACTGGAACACCCGTGAAATGGTGCTTGCCGCAGGCGGCCAGCCTGTCATGGGCAAAACCGGCCATGCCTTCATGAAGGAACGCATGCGTGCCGAAGACGCCGTATATGGCGGCGAAATGAGCGCACACCACTATTTTCGTGATTTTGCCTACTGTGACTCCGGCATGCTGCCCTGGCTGCTGGCGGCAACACTACTGCACCGCACAGGTCGCCCCCTGGCGGAACTTGTGGCCGAGCGCATGAACGCCTATCCGTGCAGCGGCGAAATCAACCGCCGCGTGCAGGACGCGCCTGCCCTTATGAAGCTTGTGAGGGAACTGTACGCCCCAGGCGCCCTCTACGAGGACAGCATGGACGGCGTAAACCTGGAATTTGCCGACTGGCGCTTCAACCTGCGCATGTCCAATACCGAACCGCTCCTGCGCCTCAATGTGGAAACCCGCGGCAACCGTGTCCTGCTGGAAGACAAGACCGCCGAACTCCTGCGCCTGCTGGAGGAACGGGGCGGCGCGGTTCCGGCGTAAACGCCGGAGCACTGTGGGGCTGTTACGGCGGAGGCTGCGGGCTGATCTGCAGATTGTCACTGGCTACACTTTTTTCTTGCTTTTTCCCAGATGAACAAACTACGAATCATCCTTAAATGTTAACATGTTGCAGTTATTTAAAAACAACGCCAGGCCAGACAGCCATCAAAGCCACCCCCAGGCATCAATCAGGCCGGCAACAAATTACTAAAACGCATAACTGCAAGTGTCCGATCAACTTGTGTCGGCACCAGCCAGGCAAACTCATGATAAATTTTTTCTGTGCATCGTGTTCTAAAATTTTTTCAGCGCGGCCTCATGCCCGAGAAATGCTCGCACTCATAAAAAATACGCTGCTCTTTTTTTTTGCTGTATATATTCTCTTCTTTTTATTCTCTTTTTTGCCTCAGGAACCACTGCGCAAACATCTCCAAGAGGCCGCCTCCGCTGGGTATTTTGACGATAACTACCCAAAGCCCGACTGGCTCCACCTCATCAGCCCCCGACTGGATATGTACACGGAATGTGTGGGGATCGGCATCGCCACCACAATGCAGCCCAGTGCAGAATCTCTGCTGTTCATGAACACCTTTGGCGAATGCAGCGGTTTGCTGCGGGCGACCACATCAGACTTTACTGGCGGCTACCCATACATGCGCTATGTGCATGGCTATCAGCTTTTTCTTAAACCCTTGTACACCTTTTTTTCTATAGAAAACGTCCGTCTGCTGACGTTCTGCATAACGTCTGCACTCTTGCTGCTTCTGCTGGGCGTACTGAAACACAGCCTGAACCTCTCGTACGCTCTGGCAATTGTTTTGACATTTTTTGTCACCCAATCAGCCAATGTTTTTTAATCGTTACCCATGCAGCACAGTTCTGGGTAGTGCTGGGCGGAGCCGTTCTGGCGGTATTGCTTCGCCACCGCCTACCACCTTTAGTCCTGTTTGGGCTGCTTGGCACCGTAGATGCCTTATGCAGTTTTTTGAATATGGGCAGTTTAAGCCTGGGCTTGCCCCTGCTCTGCTATTCTTTATCATTGTGGAGTGACGGGCGCACATCCACCGACATTATCGCCGCAATCTTTTGGGGCAGCGTGGGCTGGGCGGCAGCCTTTGTACTGCCCTGGCTGCTCAAATGGTCCTTGCTGGAGGTTTTTTATCAGCCAAGCCGAGAGCAACTCTTTGGAGTTACTCTGGAAAAATATCCCAACCGTAGCTTTGGCATGGTTTTTCTTGCTTTTTATAGAAATATCATACATTTACACTGGATTCTTGGCCTGGCTTTATACGCGTTGCTGTTCAGACGCTGGCGCAAGTTGCGCCCCACACCCCCTACCGGTTTGTGGCCTGCGCTGCTCCCGGCTCTTATTCCCATAGTTTGGATAGGGATTCTGCCGGGGCAATCGGGCATCAAGCATGCCTCTTTTATAAACCTGATATTGTGGCCCGGCATTGCGGCAACAGTACTGATGCTTCTGGCCCTGCCCAAGCCTCGGACGCAGCTGGAAATACAGCATGAGAGCAACTGCACCCTCCCCAACTATGACACTTCCGAGCGCATATAGGCACATAGCGAGGCGTTTTTCATGACTTTTAGCGCAAAAAAAATTGCCGTCATCTTTCCTGCGTATAACGAAGAGCTGACTGTAGGAAAAACCATAGAAGATTTTTATCAGGCACTGCCGCAGGCCGCCATTTGGGTAGTTAACAACCGATCCTCCGATAAAACAGAGTCTGTCGCCAAAGAAACAATGGCACGCCTGGGCTGTACCGGCGGGGTTATTAACGAACCGCGCCCCGGTAAGGGCTGTGCGGTGCGCCGTGCTTTTATGGAAATAGAAGCAGATGTATACCTGCTTGCAGATGCCGACATGACGTACCCGGCAAGCCAGGCACAGGAGCTTCTGGCGCCCGTTCTCGCCGGAGAAGCGGACATGGCGGTGGGGGACAGGCATTGCGAAGGAGACTACGCATCAGAAAACAAAAGGGCTTTTCACAATGTGGGCAACATTCTTGTTCGCAAACTTGTTAATGGCCTGTTTCAAGCACGTCTGTCTGACATCCTGAGCGGCTACCGCGCCTTCAGCCGCCGCTTTGTCAAAACCTACCCCATCCTGGTAGACGGCTTTGAAGTTGAAACGGATGTGACCTTGCACGCCCTGGACAAACGTATGACGATTTTAGAAATCCCAGTGCGGTATAAGGATCGCCCGCCGGACAGTTTTTCCAAATTGAGCACCATGCGGGACGGCATGCGGGTAATCTTTGTTATTGGGAAGATATTGCGCTATTATAAGCCATTACGCTTTTTCTTCGGCGCGGCTCTGATAGCGGCCATCAGCGGCTTACTGGCGGGCTGGCCCGTTTTGCAAGAATACTTCAATACTGGCTATGTGTCTCACGTGCCTCTGGCTATCCTTGCTTCGGGCTGCGAAATTGTGGCCCTGCTACTTGCCTCGGTAGGTTTGATTCTGGATACCATTGCCCATCAGGAAAGAGCCCGCTTTGAACGTGAACTGTTGAGCAAGACGTACAAAAAACCTTGCGGCCTGCCCCGTGAATAAAGGTAAGGGCGATTTTTTTCGCAGCAGTTTTTTTCGCTTTGTCCTAGTGGGCGGGATAGGTTTTATCATTGAAGCCATAACCCTGACCCTGATCGCACAGCATTCCTCCCTCGGCCCCATATGGGGCCGGGCCGTTTCCTTTCCGCTGGCTGTTTTGTCCACTTGGTGGCTGAACCGTAAACTCACGTTTCGTTCACAAAACCCTCCAGGGGCAGAAGGTGTCCGCTATTTCGGGGTGCAAATCCTGGGCGCGCTCACGAATACAGGCATTTTTATACTGACTGTAAAGGCCATTCCCAGTCTATGGAACATTCCCATAGTTCCTCTGGTTTTTGGCTCCACGGGAGGGCTTGTAGTCAACTTTATCCTTTCTGCAAAAGTTGTCTTTGTACCGTTGCGCTCTAAAAAATAAAACATCTTCCCCTGCAGTGTCGGAAGTAAGAAACCGCTGATTATCCTCGGGCGCATGCCAGCCAGATTACAGTTGCAATGCTTTTCTCACCAGTCGTAATTTCCAGAGCAAACAAGGCTTTGAAGGGTGGAACATGATTTTTACGTTGGACATGTGTGTTCTCCTTGTCTCGTTGAGTAGTTATCACACCTGTCCGATTTTTGGGGAGCACTTCTGTATTACAGTATCCAGAGCGATGGGGGTGTTCACAATGGGGCCAAGTCCCCTTACGTCTTCGCCTTCAACGGCGCAGGCCATGACATGTTTTTCTTATGGACGTTCATTTCCACATACAGTAATTTTTTCATAAGCTTGTCCTCCATGGTTGTGGCTCTGTGACTAGGTGTTTTTTTGTGCATAGCCCACGCTTGCATGGATGGACAGGGCCTCTGCTTAATCCGGTTCAATCATCCTATCTGCGGAGCACCCCAGCACGGGGCGGCACGGTTCCGGCGTAAGCGCCGGGCCCGGAACGCACAGTGGTCTTGTTCTATATCTTGAAATGGTGTAACTTTTGCAACGTGCGCCGCAGTGGACATGCATGCAGCAGGCAGCGTAAAATACCTATTTGAATATCAGTGAGAACATTCATGCAAAGCATTGCTCCCGTCATACTTTGCGGCGGCAGCGGGACCCGTTTGTGGCCGCTCTCGCGGGAAACATATCCCAAACAATTTGTGGATTTGGGCGAAGGACGCACCCTGTTCAAGGACACGCTCCTGCGGGCGCGCCGTACGCCGAGGGGGCTGGAGCCTGTGGTCATCTGCAATGAAGACCATCGCTTTTACGTGACCGCAGCGCTGTACGAATGTGACGTTCGCGCCACCATTCTTTTAGAACCCGCACCGCGCAATACCGCGCCGGCTATCACTCTCGCGGCCTTTGCCCTTACCTGCAACGGCGGGGATCCCCTCATGCTGGTGCTGCCGTCCGACCATGCCATCAACGATGAAGACGCCTTCTTCAAGGGGGTGGCATCTGCCGCGGCTCTGGCGGAACAAGGGCATATCGTCACCTTTGGCATCACGCCCACCAGCCCGGAAACGGGCTTCGGCTATATTGAACAGGGCGATGCCTTGGGCGATGGCTTCCGCGTGGCCCGCTTTGTGGAAAAGCCCGATGCGGTGACCGCTCAGGCCATGCTGGATCAGGGCGGCTTTTGGTGGAACAGCGGCATGTTCCTGTTGCGCGCTTCCGTATTCCTGAAAGAGCTTGAACGCTTCGCCCCAGAAATACATGCAGCCTGCCGCGCCGCCTGGGAAGGACGCACGGCGGACGGCGCGTTCTGCCGACCGGACGCGGACGCATTTCTGGCCTC
>NZ_JBAIYR010000156.1:0-5048 GCF_036763145.1 Desulfovibrio sp. 1188_IL3213
GGGCCACCTTGCGCACGGCGCGCAACTGCCGTTCACGCATGCTCAGGCTTATGCGCCAGTCCCCGCCGGGGGTGTGCAGCAGCAATGCCTCGCCTCCGGCTTCTCCCTGACCGCGCGCGGTCACCTCAATCCAGAATCCGCCGGGATATCCCGCCAGACGCAGCAAGTCGCGCAGACCCGCCAAGGCAATACGCAGATGCTCGCTGGATGGCATATTTTTCTGATCCTGGCGCAATTCCTCTTCCATAAGACGTATGCGCTCCTCACATTGGGCGCGCTCGTCCTCCAGAGTAAAAAGGCCACGCTTCATCAGGCGCACGCTGAATACCACCACCAGCAAAAATACGGCGCCGGCCGCGGCCCATTCCCAGGTCATATATCCTCCGCCACAGGGCTGCCGCCCGGTATATCCTGTAAAGTGTCACTGCAGCGGCCTCGGCTGTCAAGAGAGTTGTGCACGCTTTTTCGGCCTGCCGTATCTCTAAGCCTGTCCGGCCCTTCCCTTTTTTTGGGCAAGTATGTATCGTGGACAATAATAGCATATGGAGCGCACGTTTCCCATCACGGCGGTCAGGATCACGCCTGCGGAAAACGCCCGTCCCCTGTGCCGATCAGTCGAATTTTTCCGGCTGAACCGGCCGATCGGGCATAGCCGCATCCCTTGCCCCGCCTTCGCGACACAGCGCTCCTTCCCTAGGTTTCGTTCACCCGGCCCGCGCCGCGCGCGCCAGCCACATCGCTTACTAAGGGAGAAAACCATGCCTACCCCACTGGAAATGCAACGCACCTTTGCACTCGTCGGCACCGGCGGCTGCGGCAAAACCTCTCTTGCCGAGATGCTGCTGTTCAATGCCGGAACCACCACCCGCATGGGCGCCGTTGAAGAAGGCACCACAAGCCTCGACTACGAGCCGGAAGAAACCCGGCGGCGCGGCTCGGTGCAGCCCGCCTGCGCGACCTATACGTGGAACAAGAACCGGCATTTCCTGCTGGATATTCCCGGCGACGGCAACTTTACGGGCGATATGGAATGCCTGCTCAAAGGTGTGGACAGCGTGGTTTTTGTGCTGGACGCCGTGGACGGCGTGCGGCCTCTGGCGAAAAAATTCTGGAACATGGTGCGGCAGGCCGGTCTGCCCGCCATGATCGTGGTCAACAAGCTTGACCGTGACCGTGCCGACTTTCAGATGACCTTTGACGGTCTGGCCGCTCTGGGCATCAGGCCCGTGGCCCTGCAACTGCCCATCCGCCAGGGCGAAACATTTTTGGGCATGGTCGACGTGCTTTCCGGCAAGGCGCATATGTTCAAGGCCGACGGCAGCACGGCTGAGGCCGAAATTCCTGCCGGACTTGCGGACGATGCCAGTCTTTTGCGCGACATTACCGTGGAAAACATCGCTGAAAGCGATGAAGTCCTTATGGAAAAATATCTGGAAGAAGGCAGCCTGCCCCTGGAAGACCTGCACAGCGGCCTGCGGGCGGGCGTTATCAAGGGAGAACTGATCCCCGTCCTGACCTGCTCGGCCCTGGAAAACAGGGGCGGCGTGGCCCTGCTCAATGCCATAGAAGCCCTGCTGCCCTCTCCCCTTGACCGCCCGCCTTTCGAAGGCGAGGGCGGCGCTGTCCGGGCCGCTGACCCGGACGGCCCGGTGGCCTGCTTTGTGTTCAAGACCCTGGCCGACCCGTTTGCCGGGCAGCTTTCCCTGCTGCGCATCCTTTCCGGCACTATCAGCGGCGATGTCAACCTCAAGAACATGCGCAGCGAGGACAATGAACGCCTGGGCAGCCTGCTTTTCCTCACGGGCAAAAACCAGACTCCCTGCAAGGAACCCATAGGTCCCGGCGCCATTGTGGCCGTAGCAAAGCTCAAAAACACCCGCACAGGCGACACTCTCTGCGATGAAAAAGCTCCCTTTGTGCTGCCCATGCCGCAACTGCCGCCGCAGCTCATCACCTACGCCCTGGCCCCCAAGGAAAAGGGGGAGGAAGACAAAGTTTACGCGGCCATGCAGCGGCTGCTGGAAGAAGACATCACCCTCAAACTCGGCCGGGACGGGGAAAACGGCGACATTCTGCTCTCGGGCATGGGGCAGTTGCACATCGAGCTTTCCGTGGAAAAGGCCAAACGCCGTTTCAAGGTGGATATCGTGCTCAAGACCCCCAAGGTTCCCTACCGCGAAACCGTGCGCGGCAAGTGCCAGGTGCAGGGCAGACACAAAAAGCAGTCCGGCGGCCGGGGACAGTTCGGTGACTGCTGGATAGAAATGGAAGGCCTGCCGCGCGGTTCCGGCTATCAGTTTGAAGATGCCATTGTGGGCGGCGTCATTCCCCGCCAGTACGTTCCCGCCATTGACAAGGGCGTACAGGAAGCGGCGGCGCGGGGCTTTCTGGCCGGATGCCAGGTCGTTGACTTTCGCGTCAAGGTTTATGACGGCAGCTACCACACCGTGGACTCATCCGAAATGGCCTTCAAGGTGGCAGGATCGCTGGCATTTAAAAAAGCTATGGAAAATCTCAAACCGGTCTTGCTGGAACCCATCGTGCTGCTGACTGTTTCTGTTCCTGACGAAAGCATGGGTGATGTGATCGGCGACCTTTCCTCCCGCAGGGGCAAGGTGCTCGGTTCCGACTCGCAGGGCGGCAGCACTGAAATCAAGGCCCACGTTCCCATGAGCGAAGTGCTGCGTTACGCTCCCGATCTGCGTTCCATGACCGGAGGCCAGGGATTTTTCACCATGGAATTTGCCCACTATGAAGAAGCCCCGCAGCCTGTAACGGAAAAAATCGTGGCTGAATACCAGGCCGCAAAAGCTGCCGAATAAGCGCAGCCGCCCCGGAGTCCCGCCGCGCTGTTTCAGTGATCAGGGTCTGCCGGGGGCGCGCCGCACTATCTTTCAGCAGGCAGCCCTTACCCGGTTGCCGGAAGTTCTTTGCCCAACACAGGCAGACCGTTCAAACCTGCCGTTTGCAGCCGCCGCCCGCACGTGACAATGCGCGGGCGGCGGCATTTTTGTCTTTACTGCACTGTAAGTTAAAATTCATATATTTTTAATATAATTACGGAAAAATATTTTCAGTGTCCATGCAACCGTCCATAAATATTATTCATTAAACAATCATATCTCGGCAGTTATATTTAATTTTCAATTTTCAGAATAGTTTTGCAGCAAATATTACCGCGCATGAATTTTTTGAAAAACATTGCAGCAGCCAATTCGGCTGCTGCATTTGCTGAAGTGCCGGCCTCGTGGCGCACAAGGCAGGCGTCCCGGATTTTTTGCAGATGCGTCCTGTTAAGAAAAAATAACTTTGCATGTAAAATGAAAATGTTATAAATATTTATCCCCTTGGCAGACACGTCTCCTCTAACTGGAACAGCCCTTCAAAACATAGCACTATAGTGTGATACGAGAAGCCAAGTCGCTAAATTTGTATGCAATCGCATACTGAATTTAAATTTAAAAGCTTTACATATACTCTATGCAAATCTTACCGGGCCTGGATGTAGCCATTGCCAAGACCGTGCGAAGCCTTCGCACACGCAGCGGTCTGTCGCAAGAGCAGTTTGCCGACTTTGCCGGACTGTCGCGTGTGTACATCGCGCAACTGGAAACCGGCGAACGGGGAGCTTCTCTCAATGCGCTTATTCTTATTGCACGCTCCGTGCGCATGAGCGGCTCAGAACTTGTAGCCCTTATTGAAGAGGAAATAAAAAACCTGTCTCATTAGGCAGTGTCGTCACGAGATGAATTTCCTTGGTATATCAAGGAGAACGAGCCTTTTATGCAGGGAGTGTACTCTTATGGTACTCGACCGGAATAAAAGGCGAAGTTCGACGCAGAGATACCGGGAAAGGCGCTCGTGACGACACTGTCTAGAGCAATTTCAAAGTGAAATTGCTCTGGCGGCTGCGTGAGCAGTCGCCCGCCGCAAAGATGCAAGCGCAGCTTCAGCCGTTACGACAAAGGAAGTTACGGATGCTTCAGAAGTCGTAACGCAGGAAACTACGCTTGCAGGCAGCATGTGTAACGATCGGCCTGTTTCCACACAATCGCTGTCGCCATTCGTAAGGCTCGCAGGCTCGCCAACGACTGCCGCGAAGACAGCAGAGCTATTTACTTGCGCGGTTAAGCATCGAAGCGAGCGTGTCTTAAACTTTGAGAATGTACATTCTCAAAGTTAATCTTCTCTAATACAGACATAAAAATTGTTTTTCCTTCCTGCCGGTAAAGCCTCAAAAAACACATTTAACTCTTCCTGATCGTTGCCATCCATTTTTTCTGCCGCTGGCGCCACATTCGCACCAGTCAGGCAAGTGCGCCACCATGTTTGGCGCGGTATTTTATTTCATACATGCTTTGCACTGCATTTCTGAATAACACACACAAATCCAATCTGTTCCGGGCTATTGCAGCACAATAACGCAACAGGCCTCGACCTTGGGCCTCTTCTTTGATAGTATCAATCCTCAATAAGGCTGTACCCCACAATCCGGTAAAAACGCGCCGCGGGCGAGCCGCGCACGGAAACCTCACACAGGGGACACAGCGCCACATACCACGCACAATAAATCAGAAAAGCTGATTTTCTGCCATATACGGATACGCCGATGACAACACGCACCCCCCCTCTCTCCGCAGGCGCGGAGCAAGCCTCCGCGTCTGGAATTCCGTCATTCACGTTTCGCCGCATGGCGGGCCTTGACCAGGCTCTGCTGACCGGGGACGCCGAGTGGACGGGCCTGAGCCGCCTGGACCCAAAACTGTGGATGGCCATGAGCTGCCCAGTGCGCGGTCTTGAGTTTGACCCACAGACCCTGGCGCTTCTTGATGCCGACAACGACGGGCGCATACGGGCCAAAGAAATACTGAACGCCGTGGACTGGGTATGCAGGCGCGTGACCCACCCTTCGCAACTCAGGCAACGCCGCCCTGACCTCCCTCTGGACATCCTGCGCGACGACACGCCCGAGGGCAGGGAACTGCTGGCAGCCGCCCACCTTGTGCTGGAAAAAACCAGAGCCGAGAACAAAAACAGCGTCAGCCGCA